>JBECKX010000121.1:0-5975 GCA_040235515.1 Candidatus Zixiibacteriota bacterium | reverse complement strand
GGCTATCGACGTTCGGATTGAGGGTAAAGGACTACAACACCGCTGAGGCGCAGGTCAGCGACATCGAGTTTGCCTACGACATCCGTCCCGTTCAAGATCGCAATCTTGTCTCCACGCTGATCAAGTCTGGCCGGGTGGTGCAACCGAATCCGAATCGATTCGTCTCAGATCAGGATTCATTGCTCTATCTCTACGCGGAGGCCTACAATCTGACTGAACCGAAGAGCGAAAACGAGGAGTTGCTATTGAAGGCGACTCTGCTTGATCAATTCGGCGAAGTATTCAGAGAGTTTCCGACCCAGACCCTGGATAAGCCGGGGACATCGGCAGTGATAACGCATGCTGTCCCGGTGATCGGGTTACCGGGCGGCAACTACGAACTGCAGTTGGTTGTGGAGGATAAGGCGTCGGGGCGGAAAGCGGAGACCTCCAAGACTTTCATGATGATCTACTCGTTCGATCAGTTGGCGCCGACGATGACGCGTGAGGATGTGTTCTCCGAGGAGGATGCTGCTCTGATGGAGAAGGTTATCCGTTATATCAGTTCCAAGGAAGAGAAGCAGACGTACGAGGGGCTTGACCTCGATGGGAAGCGGACATTCCTGGCGCAGTTCTGGGAGAGGAAGAACCCGACGCCGGGTCGGGCGATTAACGTTTACAAGAATGAGATTTTCCGCCGCTTTGCCTACGCCAATCAGAATTTCTCGACCAGTCTGGTTGACAAGACCGACGGTTGGCGGACCGATCGCGGACGTGTCTATATCACCTACGGCAGCCCGGATGATATCGTGCGCAGGCCTTCAAGAATGGGTGACAAGCCTATTGAAATCTGGTACTACTTCAGCCTGCCGGGTCAGAAGGGAAACGACTATTGTATCTTCGTCGACCAGGATGGTTATGGAGACTACGACCTGATGTCGTCGACGTTGATAGGGGAACTTTACAACCCGGCGTGGGACGAGTCGCTCCGATAGCCGCATTCGCGGGGGCGCAGTAGAGCGAGTGCAGGGCGGCTGCTAACCAGTTGTTTGCGCAAGCCGGTATGGACTCCTCACCTCTCAGCGCAATCCGCAGGCGGAGACCTGCAGTGACAGTATTACTTATTCTTGCCGGCGCCGCGTTATTCTACCTGCTCATTTGCCTGGCCGCGTATCTCGGGCAGAGACAATTGATTTACCACCCGATATCCGCAATGGCAGGCGACCCTTCCGACTTCGAATTGAACATCAGCGCCGACACTCTGCGCGCTGCCGACGGGAGTGAGTTTCTCCTCTGGCGGGTGGGGGAGTCAGATAGTGTCGAGACCCTGATCATCTACTTCCACGGCAACGCTGAAAACGTATCGCACAACATTGATCGGTATATGCTTTTCAACAGCCTGCGGGCTGCCGTATGGGCAGTGGAGTACAGGGGCTATGCCGGTGTTGGCTCAAACCCTACAGAGGCGGGGTTGGAGCTTGATCTTGATGCACTGGCAGAGCACCTGAGGCAGAGGTTTGGCGATGGTGCGGGGGGATTGAGGATTCGGGTCGTTGCGTATGGCCGATCGCTCGGAGGAGGCGTAGCGGCAAAGCTGGCCGAGCGGATTGAGCTTTCCGGATTGGTGTTGGAGTCGACTTTCACCTCACTGCACGATGCCGCAGGCGCGGCTTTTCCATTTCTCCCGAGCGGACTGTTACTACGTGAGCGCTACAATACGGCGGCAATCGTGGCCCGATTGGATTGCCCGAAACTGATCATGCATAGTCCTGACGACGGGTTGATGCCGTATGAAATCGGGCGCAAGCTCTTCGCTGTGGCCGCGGAGCCGAAGCGTTTTATTGATCTGCCGGGATCACACAATGCACGACTTGAGATAGCACGCGGTACGCTCGAACCGGCGCTGAGGTCGTTTCTGCAGTCACTGCCAGAGGCATGAACTACGCCGCATAAGGGGAACAAAAGAAAAGGCGCCAGGGGAAACCTGACGCCTGATAAGCATCAAACTAAACTGCGACCAACTCGCCGAAGCGGCTGGCACGCGATCGATTCCGTATCGACTAGTGCCCGCCCTTGTTGTCGACGGCATGCTCCGACTTGTTGCCACCGGTCTTCGCCGTGTCAGGCATCACCTTCGTGCCTTTGGCATGAGCGGCTTTGGGTGACGGATTCGGCTTGGTCATCGGGATTTCACGCGTAAGCGACACCGGCAAGGTGAGGCGCGTGGTGTCCGGATCATTCATTTCGAACGTGAAAGACTTATCGAAGTACGGTTTCGGCGAGTCTTTGAGCACCTTAACCTTGATCTTCTCGGTCTTTCCGGCCTTGACTTTATCGGGCAGTTTGACCTCGAAGAATTGCGGTCCATCGGCGATCATAGTCAATTGCAGATCGCTATCGGACACATTGGTGACTTCGATTTCCTTCCATTCATCCTTCTCATTCGGATCGAACGAGAACATTGCCTCTGACAGCGCCAGGGGCTTTAAGGAATCAGATTCGTCATGCTGAAACATTTCGCCATTCAGCATCAGATTGAATTTGTCGCGCGAGTTATCGTTGACCGTGACGGCAGCGCTCTTGCGCAGGATGCCTCGCTGTCTGGCTTTGGCATGGAATATAAGTTCAACTTCTCCACTGTCACCGACAGGGATCACCTCTTTGGTAAGAGGTGCCTGGGTGCAACCTCAGCCAGGTTTTACGCGGAGGATTTTCAGCGGATCTTCACCAACGCTGCGCAACTGAAACACGTGTGATACTTTCGAGTTATTGGGGAAGTATCCGAAATCGAATGCTTCCTCTGGCAGCTGCAATTTCGCGTTTGAGAGATTCGCCGGTTCCTCGGCCTTCTCCGGATGTTCACGCGGAGGGACCTTGGTTTGAGACTGGCCAACAGCGAGTGCAGTCAGCATGGCGATACCGACACATGCGCTGATGATTATCAGTCTAGGCGAAAGAATATGTCGCACTGATTGTCTCCTCAGAAGAATTTCATGCGAGCTGTTGTGAATACCATAAATCTGTGAATACCGTAATCTATGTCAAAAAAAGGATTCGTCAAGTCCGAATCCTTTGCTTCCTTTCTGATCAGGAACCAGATTCAGCACCAGCCTTGGCCTTCAGTGAATTGATTGATTCGGCCAGCCTGATCGGGATCGTGTAGCGGCTATTCTCACCATCATTGAATTGAACCGTGAAGGAGCGATGCTGGTTCTTCTCCTTAACCGAATCAGCCAGCACGACGTTGATCGTACCGATGCCGCCCGGTTCGACTTCCGTGTCAGGAATCGTGACGGAAACCAGGTCCTGTGGGAATGCAATCAGTGTCGGTTTGAGTTTTTGTTCTGAGTTGTTGCGATACTGAACCTCGAAGGTCTTGCCGAGATCATCGGTATTGGCGTTGAGGCGCTTGTTCTGCACGAAGCTCACCGGACCGGTGGCATCCTCCTGATCGGGTTCGAAAACGAAAGCCGTGAACTGGAGTGAAAGACTGCCGGCGCCGGGATCGTTAGTGCGGACGGTAATCCGTTTGTTCTGTGACAGGCGGCGGGTACCGGTATCGAAGACGATCTGGATCGGCACGCTGTCATTGACTGCTACCATTCCAACAGAATTCGAGGCTTGCGTGCAGCCGCAAGAAACCTGGATGTGTTGAATATTGAGGCTGTCGGTGCCGATGTTGTAGATCCAGAATGTGTGACCGACCTTGACGCGCTGGGGGACGTAGCCCATATCAAACGTCGGTTCCGGCACGAATGCTTTCGGGCCCCGCTGTTGGGCGAAGGAGAGTGCGGTCAGCGCCAGCAGCAGTAGCGAGATTGCGGTTGCCAGCCGTGTAATGCGATTCATGTGAATGCCTCCACTATCATGGAAATTGAATGAAAATCTAATTTCGATTACGAATCCGGGTTCGTGTCTGTAATCGGTTTCAGCTAATCAAGTTGACCATCATTTCATCACTCGAATCGGCACGGTAATGCGAGTACGAGCGGGATCGTTGAACGCCAGCGTCAGGGATTCGAGTATGGCGTCAGCTTTGACGCCGCTAATATCGTTAACTTTCAAATCGATCTGCAATCGCTGTCCCGGAATAATTGCCTGCGCGGGGACATTTACGCTGATGATGTCGGGATCGGGGAGTTCGATGACGCGCGGAATCAGCGTAAGCTGCGACTTATTGGTCAGCACGATCATGCTCGAGTCGGATGCGCGGTTCTTCGGGAGAACGAGCGAGAGCGGATCGATCTCAAGCAGTCGCTGATTTTCCTCGCCCTCCGGCTGGAAGTTGTGGCCGGTGAGGTTGCAGACGATCTGCGGCCGCTTGCGGCTATCAGTATAGATCCGCGAAGCTTTTTTGAAATCACCTGGGTGGATCTTGCCGGTATCGATGATCAGATCGACTTCGAGCGTCCCGCCCGGTCCAACTTCACGTTCTTTGAGCGGGATGGTGGTGCAGCCACAGCCGGGATTGACCTTAGTGATGCGCAGGGAAGTATCGGCATCGTTCTGAATATAGAGTGTATGCTTGATGCTGGTACCGAAGGGGATATAGCCGAAATCGAATGTGTCGCCGGTCACTGTGATCACGCTCTCCGGGGCCTTCGCGTCGCTCTGCGCGAACAAGCCGGAGGTAGTCGTGACGATGAAGAGCAGCAGGAGGAGCCTGCGGGCGCTGTACATGGGCGTGGTTTGATAGATTCTCATTGGCAAAATATGGACTATAGTTGTCTTCCTAAGCTTGCCCCATCAGGGGGCCTTCAACGAACGCTTCCATCAGAGTAAGTCTAAGTCTGAGATTAGCTTGATCGAGTCAGATCACATACATCTTATACACGGTCAGTTCGGTCGGGTCGAGAGAAAAATGCAGATTTTTCAGGGGAGAGGATGAGGAATCTAAGAAGATTTTCTGATTAAATATTGACAACTGCACTGATGTGCACCTAATTTGCCGACAGAAGGAATTGAACGATTCGGCTCCGGGAGAGAGCCGGGCGAAGGAGGCCGTATGTCCCCATTCGAAGATTTGACCGATCGCCAGCGTGAGATCTATGAGTTCATTGAGGAACGGATCAACCGCGATGGTCAACCGCCGACGATCAGGGAGATCGGGGCGGAGTTCGGGATATCGTCGACCAATGGTGTGCGATCGCTGTTGTCGGCGCTGATCAGGAAGGGCTACATCGAGAAGACAGCTGCGGTATCGCGCGGCATCCGCCTGCTCAAGGAGAGCGTGGCTGATGCTGTGACCGTGCCGCTGGTGGGTGATGTTCCGGCGGGTCAGCCATTGCTGGCAGAGCAGAATATCACCGAGCGGCTGGTATTCGATCGATCATTCGTGCCCTCGGGAGGAGAGTTGTTCTCGCTGCGGGTGCGCGGAGACAGTATGGTCGAGGCAGGGATCATGGATGGCGATTACGTGCTTGTGCGCAGACAACAGAATGCGGACTCCGGGGATATCGTTGTTGCGGTGATTGGCGAAGAGGCCACCGTCAAGCGATTCTTCCCGGAACGGCGGCGGGTGCGCCTTCAGCCTGAGAATAGTGCCTATGGGCCGATTATTGTGGAGCGTGATGCGCCGGGGTTTTATCTGGCGGGCAAGGTTGTGGGGCTGATGCGGCGGATGTAGTGAACAGAATCTGATGCACCCTCACCCCCGGCCCCTCTCCCTCGCGAGGGAGAGGGGAGAAGTGAATCGCATAGAATTGCTGCGGTAGGTGCGAATTTGTTCGCATGTGATTATCCAGGAGTGCTCGCTGTGATGGCCGAATGAACTCGGCCCTGTGAAATGATGATTGCATATGGTCGCTACATTGGGCGGCAGAGAGGGTTGGAGCACAGCCGTTGGCTGGAGTACCGGTGTTGATGTGAAGAGCGCAAGTGCGACGCACCCTCACCCCCGGCCCCTCTCTCTCGCGAGGGAGAGGGGAGAAGTGAATCGCATAGAATTGCTGCGGTAGGTGCGAATTTGTTCGCATGTGATTATCCAGGAGTGCTCG
>JBECKX010000094.1:0-2814 GCA_040235515.1 Candidatus Zixiibacteriota bacterium | reverse complement strand
CTCTTACACCGTTCGAAGTGGATGTTACTTCGCTCGGATTCGCGCTGCCGGGTACCATACCGTTTGATAAGCCGGTTCGCGCAACATTTGATCTGACCTCGGTCAAAGATCGGTACGGCAATACCGCAACCGACTCGAGCTACAGCTTCAATTTCATGGTTGCCAACCCAGACTCTCTGGGCTCGCTGTCGGGGGTGATCGTTGGCGCGCGGGGGGATCTGGTGATCGAGCTGGTGGGAACCACCCGGCAATTCTTCTACCGTCACAGTGGGGCTGAGGCACTGACGGCGAATGACTCAACTTTTGAGTGGACGGTTTACCCGGACATCTATCGCATCACGGGCTATCTCGATCTCAATCGAGATGGTCGCTGGAACCTGGGACAGTTGAGACCATTCCACTATTCTGAGCCGGGCTGGCTGGTGGCCGACAGTGTGCGTGTCAGGGCGCGTTTCAACCATGAGGGGAAGGTGCTTCGTTTTGAATAATCTCGTTTTGATAACTCATTCAGGTGCTTGCGGGTGGTATCGCTCGCGGGTATGAAGGAGGCATAATGTACGGATGGCTTGAAGGACATGGCATTCCGCCGTGGGCGATAGAGGCGATCATCTCGGCAGCGATCATCGTCGCAGCGTGGATTGTCTCAGAGATACTGTTGGTTGTATTGCGGGTGTTGAAGAAACACCTGGCAAAGCGAACGGAGACCACGCTCGACGATGAGATATTGGACGCATTGCGGAAACCGGTGCGCTGGGTGGCAATCTTCGTCGGGATTGCGGTTGCGGCGCAGCGGCTTGACAATCGCTTTGCCGAGCAGGTTGAGTGGGCGTTCAAGCTGACGGATGGGATAGTATTTGTTCTGATCGCCTACGTCATCATGGTATTCCTGTTGAAGCTGGTAGGTATTTTGGCCCGCTGGTATGGTTCGACGATCGCGGCCAAGACGGAGAGTTCCGCCGATGATGAATTGATCCCGCTGGTCAATCGCGTCCTGCGCATCGTAATCATAGTCGTGGCTCTGGTCACGGTACTGGATCATTTCAGTGTCGATGTCAAGGGGCTGCTGGCGGTGTTGGGCGTTGGCTCATTGGCGATTGCGCTGGCGGCGCAGGATACGGTTGCCAACATGATTTCGGGATTTATTCTGATGCTGGATCGGCCGTTTCGCAAGGGTGACAGAATCGTTCTGCCGGGAGGCGAGATAGCTGATGTGTATGACATCGGATTGCGCTCTTCGAAGTTTCTGACCTTCGAGAATACGCTCGTGATCGTTCCCAACAACGACCTGACCAAGTCGATGATCACGAACAAGACTTATCCTGTTGAACAGATTCGGGTGAAGGTGGATGTTGGAGTTGCCTATGGAAGCAACATCAAGCAGGTGAAAGAGATATTGCTCAAATGCGCGAAGGAACATCCTGAGGTGCTTGATGATCCGGCTCCCGGCGCATTCTTCACTAACTTCGGTGATTCCTCGCTCGATTTTACGCTCGTATGCAGGGTAGACAAGGTTGGGAAGCAGTTTACGACCGCCGAAGAGGTTCGTTGTGCGATCTACGATGAATTCGAGAAGGCCGGCATTGAGATACCGTTCCCGCAGCGCGTCGTCTATATGCGTCGCGAAGATGGTAGCGACGCGACAAGTAGTTCGAACTGACCTGGTTCGGTGGAGGGCAGGAGAGCGCGATTTAGCGTTCAATGAGAGTCTGATACCGTAAACCATTTGACATTCGGCAGTTATCGAGTAATTTCTCTGTGGCACCTGAACGTTGCGCTATCGGTATCTGAGATATCAATCTTGGATATCAATGTGGTCGCCGGCGTAGGGCAATTGGTCCAATTGAACTTAGGCCGGCTGAGCGGAGACGGCAGGCGCCATATCTGTATGTTGGAGACTGGAACGGCGATCCGGACAGATTTTTGAGTCAGGAAACCGAGGCCGGGATTCAGCACAGGTTCCAGATGTCGGGTTTGCAAACTGAGGGTATGCGACTCGGAACACTACGGTCACACTTGCGGGACAGTTAACTCCTCATTCAATCAGGACTGGAAGATATGGGCGCTTCTGGAGCGTTACGAATAAAGATTTTTCTCACCATTAGCGCGATGCTGCTCTTGATCTGCAGCGTAGCGGGGATGGCGGCAATTGGTCCGGAAGGATTTGACGCTGCTACTGTTGCCGGTTCAGCAACTGCGACCGGTACGATTGAGTCATTTACCGCGCTCCCCGGCGACATCACGGTTGGCGTTTCGACCAACATCCTGCTTGAATTCAGGTTGACGAACGACTCGCTTGAGTCAGATAGTTATCTTGAAGTCGATTTCCCGCCCGGTTTTCAGCTTGATGCCATCTCCAATATCGTGTATAGCGATGATGACACAGTGGCGGCTGATTTTTCGGTGAAGAGCTGGAATGTGGAGGGTCAGCATCTGTCGATCCAGGTCGATTCGCTGGATGATCTTCCCGATGCCGGAACCACGCACTCGGTCACCATCGAAGGGGTTATCAATCCGACCCTGGCGTGGGAATACCAGGTTGTGGTAACGCTGCTACGGGGAGATGAGCGGATTCTGGCGCTCCCGGCATGGTCTGATCCGTTCCTGGTTGCGGCGGGTCCGCTGGCGGTGTTCAATATCTCGCCTTCAGGCATCCAGCAGGCGCGGGCGGGGACCACGCTGAAGTTTCTGGTGGAGACGACAGACCAGTATGACAATCATGTTGATGTCAGCGGGGTCGTCTGGTCTTTGATGGGTGTCCCGCAGGTGACCGGGACGATTGACGCCGATGGAAATTTCCAGGCGCAGAAGACCGGG
>JBECKX010000064.1:0-62786 GCA_040235515.1 Candidatus Zixiibacteriota bacterium | reverse complement strand
ACTCTTCAAACAGGAATCGAACCCATTCTTCATGGAGTTCCCCCCCTATCGCAAACCCACCTTCAGGACCGGTCTGCTCCACATGTGGGAGCGCGCCAGAGTCTATCTGAAAAAAATCGGTGGAGTGATCCTGATCGCTTCGATCGTGATCTGGTTCCTGGGTAACTACCCCAAAGTCGAGCACTACTCGCAAGACTTCAGCGCGCAGATCGAACAACTACAGCAATCCCCGCTGCCTGAGTCTGATCAGCAGGTCGCACACCTTCAGCGCCAGATGGCCGTCGAGGATATCGAGCATTCCTTCATCGGTCAGTTCGGCAGCATGATCGAGCCAACTCTGCGTCCGCTGGGCTTTAACTGGCAAATGGGGATTGCATTGGTCACCGGCTTCGTGGCCAAGGAAGTCGTGGTCTCGACTCTCGGAGTACTCTACCAGCTCGGTGAAGATGTCGACGAAAACTCCAGCAGCCTGATCAATGCGATCGGATCTCCCAGCAACGGCATCACCCCGCTCGCAGCTTTCGCCTTCCTGGTCTTCGTCTTGCTCTATACTCCCTGCGTCTCGGTGATCGCTGTGATGCAGCGTGAGATCGGGGTCAAGTGGACCTGGTTCGGGATGGTGCTGCAGTTCGTGATACCCTGGATCGCAGCCTTTGCCATCTATCAGGGTGGCAAACTCATCGGCCTCGGCTAAACCTGCTTCGCGACTACCGGCCCAGATCGCGCATCCGCCAGATTGTTAACCATTAGAACAACAACCGCTTAGACTGTTCAAAAATACAGTATTCCGATCCGCGTTTTTTACATTCGCGTGACATCCAGGACTTCTCCAAAGCGTAATATCTTCGCGATGTCTATTGGTTCCAGATATCCGCTCCGTACCCTTCTTGCGGCACTGGCATTGTTGACCCTCTTAGTCTCCCCGGCAACTGCTGTCAGGGTCAGCGGGGTGGTGGTAGACTCCGTGACCGGCGGCGCAGTAATCGGAGCAAACATCCACCTGCCCGAACTCGAATTCGGCGTGCAGTCTGACCTCTCCGGGCACTTCGATTTCGAAATCGCCCGACCGGGTGAGTACACGCTCAAATTGACCCACATCAGCTACGAACCGAAGACCGTGGTGCTGAATCCAGGCGATCAGCCGGTAGACCTCCATATCGCTCTGCTGCCCCGAACCTACATCTCAGATGAGGTGGTAGTTACCGGCACGCGCACACCCTATCTCCTCAAGGATGTGCCAGTGACAACGGAAGTGATCAGAAGTGAGGATGCTGCGCGCACCGGTGCCACTACTGTGGACCAGGCCCTTGAAGCGGCTGTCGGGATCAATGTCGATCAGAACTTCTCCGGCACCGGCGCAACGTTGCGCGGGCTCGATCCGACGCGGGTATTGGTCTTAATCGATGGTGAAAAGCTGGTCGGCCGCGTGCGCGGTGCGATCGACCTGGGCCAGATTTCACTGGCAAACGTCGAGAAAATCGAGGTGGTAAAGGGTGTCGGCTCCACGCTCTACGGATCAGACGCCATCGGTGGGGTGGTGAATATCATCACGCGCAAACCGCAGGGTCAAACGCGACTCAACTCATTCGCCGAGTATGGAGCATTCAAGAGTTATGTCCACAATGCGGAGGTCGAGTCACAACTGGGTGAGTGGGACCTGCAACTGGGGGGGCGCTTCAATCGCACCGATGGCTTTGACCTGATCAAGGAGACGCCCCACACCAACGGTCTTGAGCGCAGCAATAAATTCAATCTGGACGGCAAAATCGGCCGACGCCTCTCACGCTCCCTCTCGATGTCAATACATGGCGGCTTCTTTGCCGAAATGAAGAAGTGGAAAGAATCAGAATACATCGAACCGCTCACCTTCACATTCGATGATGACGAGCACAACTATCGCTACAGCGGCGGCGGGCATCTGACCTACCAGCCCAATCCCAGGACCAAGATAGATTTCAACGCCTACGGCACCTACTACGACCATCTCTGGGAGAAATTTACGCTCTCAGGGCGCCAGACCGATCGCTCGCGCACCGAGGACTACCTGGGTGAAGCATCCGTTGTCGCCACTCACAGCTACAAGGAAGGTCATGTGATCACGATGGGTGGTGACTTGATGACCCAGGGGCTGACTTCGGATGAAATCAGCGGCGGTGAACAGGATGTCAAGAGTGCCGATGCCTACATGCAATACGAGTGGAAGCCGATCGATAACCTGGTGTTCCTGCCGGGTATTCGCCTTGAACACCACTCCACTTTCGGTGAACACCTCAATGCCTCCATCAACGCCATGTACAATCCGCACGAGCGTCTGCGCCTGCGTGGTTTCTATGGTGGAGGGTTCAGGGCTCCCTCAATCAAAGAGATCTACTTCGAGTTTGACCACTCGGCTGCAGGCTATATAGTCACCGGCGGGGGAGATGAACTGAAACCTGAAAAATCTCAGAATGCGTCGATCTCGATCGAGTACAGCTACGCCGGGATCGGGCTGCATCGAATCACCTACTTCTATAACAACATCGATGACATGATTGACTTCGACCTGCGGGGGTTCAGTGCCACCTATTGGCGCGGGATCTACGAATACCAGAATGTCTTCCAGGCATACACACGCGGTATCGAGTGGCAGAGTGAAGTCAAGGTTAGCCGGCAGGTCGGTTTCAATCTTGCATACACCTGGTTGACCGCCAAGAACCTTGAAACCGGTCACTGGCTGCTCAATCGTCCCGAGCATACGCTCAAACTCTATTCGACATTCGATTTCGACAAGATCGGACTAACCGTCACGGCCTGGGGGAGCTGGCAGTCGCGCAAACTGTGGGTGCCCTTGGGTGAGCAAAATGACTTTGAATCTGAAACCTGGGCGCCGAGCCGCAGCGACATCAGTGTGAGCATAGCCAAGCGCATCTGGAAAGATGTGGAGCTTTTCGCGCGGGGTGAAAACCTTACCGATGACGTAGAGGTCGACTACGGTTACTGGCCGGCGCGTTCATTCTATGCCGGTATCCGCATTCGGACGGGCGCCGCGAACTAGAGACCGAGGATGGAACGGAAGAACAATATCACTGCAACTAATCATTCTATCAATATGAGGTTCTAACATGACCAATCTGATCAATCAGAATTCGAAGCCAAACTCACCTGTAGCGATTGCGATACTGCTGTCGCTCTTGTTGTCGCTGGTCATCCTGACAGGATGTTCGAATGACGATAGCACCGGTCCGGGCACGCCGGACAATACCACCACTACAACCTGGGATGGAGTGGGACAGTTCTGGGTGACGACTCTCGATGCCACCAGCTACGACCAGTACACCTACTACAGCTTTGAGGATCGGGATGTTGTCCCGCTGACCGACGCCCAGGCCGCCACGTCGATGGATTGGGATATCGCCTTCAAGCGGGCCTTCATCAAGTCAAACGGCGGGGTTTCCGGACCCGGCGGCGCTACCTCGGTGGATCTTGTCGAGAGCGGGATTGTCGCCGCGAATAAGTTTACCGAGGTTACAGCAGACGATGTCGATCAGTTGACGTCAGATCAGTGGATGGAGGATTCCTATGATCTCGCACTCGACAGCCTCTGGATCTATAACCCGATTACTCATCAACTGCTGCCGAAACAGTATGTCTACGTCTTGTCCGATGCGGAAGGGCATTTCGTGAAATTCCAGTTGCTGGGCAGTTTCGATGATCAACAGCCGCCGGCGCAGGGTAAAATGATCCTGAAGTACTTCTATCAGCCGACCCTCAATGATTCCTCACTGGTCGGGACTGCCGAGATCGATACCGTCGATGCCCCGAACGGCTTCTACTACGATTTCTCCAGCGGCCAGCAGGTCACTCCGGTTGACCCTCAGAATTCGACCGCATGGGACATCTACGTCGAGGCATACGATATCTTCCTCAATAGCACTGTTTCCGGAAGCGGCAACGTGGCTGCATTTGCCGCCTATGATGGACTCTCGAACAAGACCGACTTCGATGGATTGACAGCAGTCAACCAATTCGGTGACTTCCGCTGGGTACAGGATGAACTGGCTTCCGCCTTCACGGCGACCGACTGGTACAACTACAATTTCCAGACACACACACTCACTTCCAAACGGCATACCTATGTCGTGAAGTCGGGTGGCAAGAACTACAAAGTAGAAATAGTCAGTTTCTATGGTGAAAGCTCGAGCGACGATGCCGTGTATACCATCCATTGGTCAGAACTGTAACTGCTTTAGAACGCACTAACCTCCAAATCTCGCGAGGGTCAACCTCCGAGATTTACTCACGACCGGGCGGTCCTATTGCCACCGCCCGGTTTTCTGTGTGTAGAATAAGCTCTTGATTCCGGGAACAAACTGTTGATAGGATTGTATACTAATGTAGCTTGTTTCTATGGTCTAAACAAAAGGAATGGAATGAGTCTCAAGATGAAAAGATGTCAGTGGTTTTTAGTGGCAGGTCTGCTCCTGGCGATCAGTTTGATTGTAGGTTGCGGTTGCGGAGACGCAGAGACTGTAAGTAGTGCTCCAATTGATCCTCGGCATGGGTGCTGGACCTGGAACTGTCTTGACGTTTCGATCGAGGGTGCTGTGGGATACCGCAACTACCTGGTGTATGGTAGTGCAGCTCTTGACCCAGACTCGAGCGTGAGAGCATCCCAAATTCGCTATTCCGATTTCAATGCGGACGGAATAGCCCTTTCGGTTGCAGACCTTGCATATCTAATCAACCTTCTTCACAGTGAAGCCGCTCCGCAGCGACAGTTAATTCCGTATGCTTTCGATGTCGAGTTGCGAATCGACAACGGTATTGTAGCGGCTACCTCTGAAGCAGAAATCGGAGCCTACCATTTCGTTTTTCTGAATTCCTCGGATACAAGTCAGATACAAGGTCCCGCCGAGTCGCACCTCAAACTTGACTCGGGTTTGGTCGGTGACACCTTAAGAGTTCTCGGATGGCAAACAGTCATCGGGGACTTCCAATCAGAGTGCCTGCCCGCAGGCAACAATGTCCTCTTCTCTCTTCCGCCCGACGCCTTCCTCCTCCGCGCCGAATTCTCTGATTGTGACGGCAACCTGATGCACGTCAGCTACACCCCCTGGTAAATCCTGGGAGCCTTCAGATCGCTCCATTTACCATCTCCCGACTCGTATAACTGAAGCAAGTCGTTTGTCATGGTAGGTAAACACCATTCTGGAGATCACTTTGTCAGATAGAGAAACACGCCGGCTCATTGCATCAATGCTCACCGAAGCCAACGCGCACGCCATGTTCGACCAGATCATCGATGGCTTTCCGAGCAAACACTACGGAACCATCCCCCACGGCTTCACCCACTCCGCCTGGCAGTTGCTCGAGCACTTGCGGATTGCGCAGGAGGATATCCTCGATTTCTCAATCAATCCTGATTACGAAGCGCGCGACTGGCCCGCTGATTACTGGCCGGAGTCCGCTGCGCCAAAGTCGACGGCCGATTGGAGCAAGTCTGTGAAAACTTTCCGGAGTGACTTGAAGCAGATGATTGAGCTGGTACAGGATGAGTCGAACGATTTGAATACACCGTTCGCGCATGGCGATGGCCAGACGCTGCTGCGTGAAGCGATCCTGCTCATCAAACACAATTCTTACCATTTGGGGCAGTTGATGCTGCTGCGCAAGTACTTCGAGAATGGCGTGATCCAGGGAACGTAGTACTGCATCATTGTGTAAGACAGGTAAAGACAACAGACTTAGAAACTCTTTCCAGAAATATCGACGTGATTTGCCGAACCCTGCCAATCGCAACTGACGCCTCTTTTCCGGGGCGAATTGCACACTTGTTTGGATGTGCATCATTGGTTCTCGCTTTTTTCATCAGCATCGCGCTTCCCGCCGCTTTGCGCGCTGATTCAGAGGCGACCGCTGGCTGGATCAAGATCGTCAACGCACCCCAGGACACGGTCACTGTCACTCCCAACATCAAGTATCAGTACATCTTTCAAGCCGGTGGCAGCCTGGTGAAGAATCCGAAGTGGTTCACTGCAACACCAACTGACAGCACCCTCAGAGGAAAATACTCAATCGCAGGCTCCGGTCACTTCGAGTTCACTCCAGCCGCTGCCGATTCTGGCAAGGAATGCGCATTCGTGATAGTCGCCGGTGATGCTACCGGATTGGTTGATACGGCTTATATAAACTTCAAGGTTCGCGATTTCGTGCCGCTGGTGTTTGAGATAGCATCGCGGGGGCGAGTCCTTCCGAGAGTTCAGGAAAATACGTCCATACTGTACACTGGTGATTCGATTTCCGTAAGCGACATTAGGCTAACGATAGAATTGTCAACGCGGGAACTTGAGTTAGAAGCGATCCTTCCGGGTAGAGCACTTGAGTCCTCTGCAAATTTGAACTACGAAATCCTCTCTGAGGCTACGGGTACGGCGTCTGATTCAGTAGACCATATAGTAGTTTCGATTGAATTTCGCAGCAGTGATGATTCCGAGTGGACGTTGTATCCCGGTGAGATAGCAATATTGATGGCGCGATTAGCCAATGAGTGGCCCTATGACTGCGGCTATTGTTCAGTCAACTTTCATTCGGAGGAGTGCTCAGAGAATGTGATAGAATCTGGCGATGGGATAAAGACCACAGCTGTAAGCAATATTCGCACTCGTAGCCTTCGGGAGAGCAGCAAACGTTACGGGCTGCTCAACAATAGATTCCATCTTGCCTATAGAATGCCAGTCGAAGACTTGGACTTCGCGGACTGTAGCGAAATGAGCGCCTCGCGTGTGCTGCGTCTGATCGTGCTTAAAGGAGGTGGATACGAACCATACTGTGACTACATGCCCAATGGCCGCGGTGACATGAACTTAAATGGCATCGAGTCTGAAATCGAAGACTACGAATTATATGCGGATTTCCTCTGGCAAGGTGATCTTGCCCTTGACCCAAACCCGCAGTTCCGAGAAGCTCAATACGCTGCCAGCGATATCAACGGTGACGGAGCAGTAGTCTCTCTATCTGACGCCGTCTATCTGGAACAGATCGTAATGGGGACCGCACCACCGTTTGCGAAACTCAAACCCTTCAGCAATTCAGCGACTTTTGGAGTTCACAATGATACACTCTATGTCGACACTCCCGTACCGCTCGAAGCGCTGCGAGTCACATTTTACGGCTACTATGATGAACCGGGAGTGGAGAATCTAACTCCTCTGACCATGCACAAGAACGTCTCCGATTCGGCGTCAACCTACCTGCTGATCCACCACCTGAATCAACCTTACTCGCAGGATGGCAATCTCTGCCCGGCAGGGCGGCACCCCCTGCTGATTCTGCCCGACATCTACGTCCTGATGACATTTGAGGCCGTCGATTCCGGGACTAACCCGGTATCTATTGAGGTCGAACGGTAACGTCTCGATTTAATTGAGATGCTCCTCCACCGTTCCGTTTCCCCGCTTGCCCCGCCGCCCCTCTTACTATATACTACCGCCCTATGATTGTCGGACTTATCGGACTACAGCTCTCAGGCAAGACCACCATCTTCAATGCCGTAACGCGCGGCAATGCAGAGGTGGGCTCGTTCCAGTCCCAGAAGGGTGCTTTCAATCGCGGTCGCGTTCTCGTGCCCGATGAACGTGTTGATTGGTTGTCTGAACTCGAGAATTCGAAGAAGGTAACTTATGCCGAAGTGGAGTATCTCGATGTTGCCGGTTTCTCTGGTGACAAGGAGACCGCCTCGGACACTGAGGTGCCTTCGGTTCTTCGCGACGCCGACGCGCTCGCTCACGTGGTGCGCGCGTTCGAGGATGAATCGGTTATCCACCCGAAAGGGTCGGTCGATGTCGTCCGCGACGTGCAGGGCCTCGATGATGAATTGGTGATCTCAGACCTGATCCTGATCGAAAACCGTCTCGAACGGATCGACAAGCAGGCGAAGCACACCAAGGATGAAAAGATCAAGCATGAGTTTGAAGTTCTCCATCGGATCAAGGTCCATCTCGAGAACAACGAACCTCTGCGCGGCGTCGATATCGATCCCGAAGATGAAAAGACCATCCGCGGCTTCAAGCTCCTCTCGATCAAGCCGATGCTGCTGATTATCAATATTGGTGAGGATGATATCGGCTCCGTCGATGAACTTGCGACACGTTTCGCAAGCCTCAAGGAGAAACCAAACGTTGATCTGGTCGTCCTGTGTGGTAAGATCGAGATGGAACTGGCACAACTTCCCGATGAAGACCGCGCTTCCTTCATGGAAGACCTCGGCATCAAGGAATCCGCCCTCGATCTGGTAATCAAGAAATCGTATGAGCTTCTCGGTCTGATCTCATATCTTACCGCCGGGGAGAAGGAGTCGCGCGCCTGGACGATTCCCCGGGGCGCTACGGCGCCACAAGCCGCTGCTGTGATTCACAAGGACTTTGAACGCGGCTTCATCCGGGCTGAGGTCGTCGCGTTCGACGATTTGAAACGAACCGGTTCGCATGCTGAAGCCAAGAAACAGGGACTGGTTCGACTTGAAGGGAAAAGCTACATCGTTCAGGATGGTGATGTCGTGCTGTTCCGCTTCAATGTCTGATTGATGTCTAAACCGAATTCAAAATCAAATAGAGCACAACAGCATGAGCCGGCAGCCGCAAGCTCCAGTGCAGCTTTTTTCGTAATTGCGCTCTCGTTAATCTACCTGGCGATTTACGCAGCGGGGGAAATCCTGCCTGACAGCATGTGGGGCGTGAACTTCCTCAAGTACCTCGACCTCACACAGCACGTGCTGGCGATCATCCTCGGTGTGGCGGTATCCGCTATAGTGATGATTGCTGCAGAAACCGTCGACCTGCCGCAACTGCTGAAGCGGCTCTTCATCTACCTGATCGCTCCAGCCGTCCTGCTCGGGCTGTTTCACTATTTCGCCGTCGCCAACCACTTTCTTGGTGATGGAATCCTGCGGGCGCGGGAGCTGGAGACCGGGTTTGTCATCCTGCCGACTGAGCCGCTCGCGTACCTGGTCAACTACGGAGCCTATCACCTGCTGGGGCCTGCATTCGGGTTCTCTGCCTCGGAGTCGATCGCCATGGTCAGCTATGCGTCCGGCGTGCTCTACTACTATGCCCTGCTGCCGCTGATCTTTCAGCTAACCCGCAAGCGTGCGCAACGCGTCTTCTATTTCCTGCTCCTCTATTTCTCCGGGACAACCCTGCTCTTCTGCGGCTATTCAGAAACTTATATGCTCCTACCCGCCCTCGTGGCGCTCTACATATACACCGGTATCAAGTCAATCCGCGGTGAGCTCACACCGTTGGTACCGGTAGGATTGCTGTTGCTCCTCGTGTTGTTCCACTTCAAATCACTGCTGTTTGCGCCAAGCGTCTTCGTGCTGGCGTGGTTTCTGCATAAGAAAGGAAATCGCCTCGCCTGGCCCGCCGTTGGCGCGGTGATGCTGCTCTCGATCGCGGCCATTGCGCTCGTGCCGGCCATTGCCAAGCTGCCGCGTGTGCCGATCACGGAATTCGTCTTCGGACTTTCCGAGAAAGGCGCCAACTATCCGTTCTTCTCGATGCAGCACTTCGCCGACATCTACAGCGAATTGATGCTGACCGGTGGCGTCGCCGTGGTATTGCTGCTCAGCCTCTCAACCTACAGCTACTTCCGGAAGGCATTCAGGAAGCCGGAAGTCCTCTATGTCGCCGGCTCCGCTCCCCTGGCTGTTGCGATGATCATCTTCCTCTATTCCGAACTTGGCTTTGCGCTGGACTGGGACCTGTTCTCGGTTGTAGGGCTGATACTCAATTTCGTCGCCGTTGCAGCCTTGGCATACTCCGACGATATGCAGCTAGGGCGGATCGCACGTGTGGCGGTGGTCAGTGTAGGGATTACCTCTTTCCTCGCCTACGCCATGGTCAATGACGATTTCGACACCACCATTGAACGAAATGTCGATTTGCTTGAGCTCTACGGTGGCAATCAGGCTGCGATCGGATTTGAATCGATGGGCAACTACCTGAATCTCGCCGGTCATCCCGACATCGCCGAAAAACTCTGGAAGCGTTCGGTGCGGATCCGTCCACACGTGCGCATGTTCTCCAATCTCGGTCAACTGGCGTTGAATCGCGGAAATCTGAATGAGGCGGAATACTACAATATCAAGGGGCTGGAACTCGATTCGACGCTCTATGTGCTGCAGACAAACCTCGGCATGACCTATGTTCGCATGGGAGACTTCGCCAAGGGTGAGCCCTACCTGCGCAGGGCCATCGAACTTGCACCCGACAATTCCTCCGTCTACCACAACTATGCGGTCGCCCTGATGAGCCAGCAACGGTATCAGGAAGCTGAGTACCAGGAACGAATCGCGCTCGGCATGGATCCGAATTCAGTGATGTACCTTGTGGGCATGGGAGCCGCCCTGCTGGGATTGGAGAAACCACTCGATGCCCGCCAATACCTGTTGCGTGCGCTTCAGCGAGATCCCGGCAATCCGCAGGCCGCCTCCAATTTCGCGAACACCCTCACCGCGTTAGGGCAGCACCACGAAGCACTCCAGTTCCTCGAAACCTACCTGCGCACCTACCCCGGCTCCCCCTACGCATCTGTGTTCGAGCGCAAAGCCGCCGAAGTGCGCGACTATCTGAACAGCCAGCAACAACCAGACAGCAGCGAACCGGGCAATTAGTCAAGGTTTGGCGATTTGATTGGGGGGAAGCTATATCAAGTTGGCAGCGACGATTGTCGCCCGGCTGCTAAACGGACGCCGCGCTGCTGCGCTCAAGCGAAAGAAAACTCTTTCTGGCGAATACGATCATCCCCGCGATCGCGATCAAAACTATGTCGCGGAAGATGTAGCTCAGCACCTCACCCTTAACGCGCGTGGTGGTGGAGAAGCAACCGCAACTGATGTCGATGCCCTTCAAGAAAGCATTGGTGAGAGCAATCAGGAAAACCACGAGCAGGCCGGCAATGATTACCGCGGAAGCCTTCTCCCAGAATCCGACTATCAGGAGGATTCCCGAGATCAACTCTATCCACGGGAGGAGCAACGCCAGCAGATTGATCAGGTCTCCCGGCATCATCTTGTAGTAATAGATGATCTTCGCGAATTGGTCGGGGTGCACAATCTTATCGATGGCTGCGTAAACAAATGTCGCGCCCACTACTATTCGCAGGATAAAAGCGTACTTGTCGGGCAAAGCGCCGACGACTCCCCAGGCACCCAGTACGATTGCACCGATCGCCATCAGCGTCGAAGTCAACGGATGCGCAGGGAGGAATCCGACAAAATAGTCGATTCCACTTACGAGGAGCAGCAGTCCGACCACTCGCATGCAGACCAACGATCCGGAGTCAGAGCTTGACATATTCTACTCCTCCTCCGATTCGGTGCTATAGTGACCCTCGATCGGCAGCTTATGTTTTTCCCAGATGCGCCAGCCGCCGAAGAATATCTCGACATTCGTATATCCGTAATCCTCAACCAGCAGTCGCGCAAGGTAGAGCGATGCCTCACACTCTGAGCCGGAACAGTAAGTCACGATAGAGGTGTCTTTTGGCAGCCAGGTCTTGATCGAATCCCACTGTTCCTCGAAGTAATCATACGAGAGATTATAAGCCCCCTTAATGTGGCCCTCCTGGTATTCGATCGGCTCGCGGGCATCGAGGAAAACATAACTGCCATCCACGTAGCGGTCAAACGCCTGCTCCAGCAGCAATGTCGGCGGGTCACCCTCCTCATACGATGGAGAAAACCAGGCCGTATCGGAGTCGGTCACTGTGGGCCAAAAGCCCACCCATTCAATCTTGTTGGGATTAACGAGGTTATTTAATCCTGCCAGAATGACGGAGAGCAGAACAATGATGAGAATTCGTTTTATCATTCTATGCTAATAGCAGCCGTTTCCTGTTGGATAGGTCCTGAACGTAATCCCGCCAACCCGGTCGCTTTGAGACCGTTCCGCGAGTTTTGTCATGCCAAGCCACGAGTTACCGTGATTATACGGTTATACCGACTCCGCCGATTGGCGTTCCAGCCAATTACCATATTCACCGAAGTCTCTGTGGTTACTTCCAGCCTGCTATTACGGGAAAAATCCCCTGCGGGTCAAGCCCCTCTTTGAGCTTTCGCCCGATTTTCGCTGCGACCGTAGTTGCAGGCAGTATTTCTCTCGCCGTGGTCAACCGGGGAATTCGCCCCCTGACCGGTTCGAGATTTTTGCCATAGGCGCGCGCCGATTCCGGGTAGAGCCGGAGTGACGCCTCAATAATCACACCCAGAGTCCCGTAGGAGCCTGAAAACAAGCGCGGTAAATCGTAGCCCGCGACCGACTTGTACGTGACCGCCCCCGATCGGGAAACGCTACCATCTGCCAGCAAAACCTCCACCGAAAGCACCCACCTCGAGATGTCACACCATTGCTCTCCGGCTCGGAGTCGCCCGCTGGCGACCATACCGCCGATCGTCCCGCTGCAACCTGCTGTGAGAAAGGGGAATCTTAGCGATTCTTGCTTGAGCAGTTCATGCAGCTCCGCCAGCTTGACCCCGGGTTGGGCAACGATGTAGAAATCCTCCCTGGCCAGCCGCTCAATTCTTGAATATGCCGCCAGGTTTAGTCGCCGTGGTTCCCTCCGGCTCTCCCAACTGATTTGATGCGAACCGGTTCCTACCGGCAGGAGAATCTCATTCCGTGCCGCGGCCTTCTCAATCTCTCCGGTCAGTTCATCGGCGAGTTGTTTCTGGCGGAGTTCAACTACCATTTTCTCGGTGATTCCAGGGCAGTGAGTGGATGGTTGGCTTGCGCTAAGTCACCACTACGGACCTGTATTGGGACAAACCCAGAAGTCCTGACGCAGCGTGTATTGCAGGTTTGAGGTCGATGAAGTCAGATCCTGTAGCACGTAGACGCTGATATCGTCGCACTGCTCAGGAAGACCCGACTCGTTGACCAGGATTTCAAGCCAGTAAAACCCCACCGGCAGGTCCTCAAACAATACCTCCGCCGGCGTGTCATCCTTTGCAGTCACGCTCTTGGAGGCCACCATCATCTGGTGCAGGGTATCTCGGTAGAGAGAGACCAGCACCGGAATGCTGCTCGGATTGTCCAGATGACTGCTCTCTTCATGGATCGTGAATTGGGCGAGCAGATTCCCTTCTCTTGGCGGGAGTGATTCATCCCCCTTGCGGCTGCAACCCCAGAAGGCCGCCAGAGCAAAGGCGATCACGAGTAAGTATCTCAGTTTGTTCATATATCCTGACCCTTAAGGTAACTACCATTTGAGCGTTCGCTCTAACTTATCCAATGGCAGGACGTTGAGCAAGTGGGATTAGTTCAAATCAATTTGCTGATAAAAGCGGGATAGGGATAAATCGACCATAAAAAAGTAGAGCGATCAACTGTCGATTGATCGCTCTTCCGTTCGGATTGCAACTCGGTCTCAACACAGACTCAATGCTGATAATGAGACTTTCGTTTCACTCTGAAATCCACCCGCACCGGAACAAGTGCCGGAGTTGGCGTGACTCCAAATTTTTTTCCCAAAGCTTCAGCTAGCTCATTTATGATCGCAAGTAATCTTGTCATAATCGCTCACTCAAATCTCTACCATATATACGGCTGGAGCACCGCGAAGGTTCCTGTAACCTATTCCAAAATATCGAGGAAAGCTTCCGGTAAACAGGAGCAAATATCTCCCGCAATCATGCCGAAAATGCCAGACTCGGATGCCGCCAGGTCGCCCGCTAATCCGTGCAGGTAGGCCCCCGCGGCGGCAGCACTGGTTGGTTCGACGCGGTAGGCCAGCAACGCCGCAATCACACCCGAGAGCACATCCCCCGAGCCACCGGTCGCCATTCCTGGGTTACCCGTCGGGGAGAGGTAAACCTCGCCGTCAGCGTTGGCAATCAGTGTCGGTGAACCTTTGAGCAGGACCGTTTTGCCGATTGCCGCAGCATATTCGCGTAGCAGCTCGATTCGATTGCCCTCTATCTCATCAGTTGACCTTCCGGTCAAACGCGCAAACTCGCCGATGTGCGGTGTAAGGACCAGTTGTGCGCGGCAGTTGGAGAGCTCATCCGGTTCGCCGCTGAAGGGAAAAAGCCCGTCGGCATCAAGCACCGCCGGTCGGTCGAGCTTTCTGAGCAACCGCTTGACCAATTCACGCGTCTCATGGTGTCGTCCCAGCCCCGGACCAATACAGAGTGCATCCGCAGATTTCATCTCTTCCAGGATCACTCCTAATGAACGCAGTGCCAGACAACGCGGTTTTTTCAGCTCGGGAAGAGGGCGCGTCATCGCCTCAGTTAACTTTGCTTCAAGTATATCATTCAAGCTTTCAGGAATCCCGACTTTGACCAGACCTGCTCCGGCCCTCATGGCAGATTCGGCCGCCAAAGTGGCAGCCCCTGTTAGTCCGACCGAGCCGGCAACGATGAAGAGCTTGCCGCTATCACCTTTGTGGCTATCGAGACGTCTCGCAGGTATCCACTTACGCACCAATTCCGGGGTGACCAGCGTTGTCAAAATCCCCTCGGCTGCAACCGCCTCATCCGGGATTCCGATATCGATCACTTCAATCTGGCCGCAGTACCCACGAATCGGATGGAAGAAGTGCCCCAGCTTTGGAAGAGCAAGGGTGGCAGTATACGAGGCTGTAACGGCGACTCCAGCGACCCTCCGGGCGTCGACGTCGACACCGGAAGGCGTATCGACCGCAAGGATAGGAACGCCGGAGTTGTTCATCCTCTCGATGGTCGATCCCTGCGGTTCACGTACCTCACCGCGGAATCCAGTGCCGAAGATGGCATCCACCAGCAAATCATAATCCCCCAATTCCTCTACGTCTGGAAGTTGATCGGCGCCGCTGATCTCCACCGAAGTCTGCTTCAGGCGCTCCAAGTTCGTCAGCGCATCCCCCTGTATCTTTGCACGGTCAACCAGCAGGAATAGATGTGCCACTGCACCCCAGCTATCTAGCCAGCGGGCGATCACATACCCGTCACCGCCATTGTTGCCGGCGCCCGCAAAAATGGCTACCCGCTTTCCGCTGACCCTCCCGCCGAAAATCGTGTCCCGGACGAATGCCGCAATTCCCTTACCCGCATTCTCCATCAACTCAACGCCCGGTATCCCCAGTTCATCGATTGCGCGTCTGTCAATGGCACGCATCTGTTCGGTAGTCACGAGTTTCATAGGCGACTCAAGTTACTACATTTTGCTATTTGAGCAATAGAGGGAAGTCACTATCGATGCCGACTGCAGCGGGGATACCAGTATCACCGCTGCCGTTTACCTGATAAACTCCAGCTTTGCAGGTGGTCCGGAGCCACGCGCAGTCTGCGTGTCAGCTGATCTCTAAAGTGAGCTAGCGGCTCGCGCGTCTGCGTGATTTCTTCTTCGGCTTCTTCGAGGTATTGAAGGCGATCTTGAAGACTTCCTCGATACGCTCCACCGGGTGGAACGTAAAATGGCTCTTCACTTCACCGGGCAAGTCGATCAAGTCTTTCTCGTTGTCCTTCGGGATGATGATCTCTTTGTACCCCGACCTCAACGCCGCCAGGCATTTCTCTTTGAGTCCGCCGATCTGAAGCACCAGGCCGCGCAGGGTAATCTCGCCGGTCATGCTCAGTTTAGGTTTGATCGGCTTGTCGGTGAACATGCTCACCAACGCTGTGGCTATTGTTATCCCTGCTGAGGGGCCATCTTTCGGGACCGCGCCGGCCGGGACATGCACGTGCAGGTCCACCTTGTCAAACTGGCCGGGGTCTATCTTCAGTTCCTTTGCGGCTGACCTGACGCAAGAAAGCGCGGTCTGTACCGATTCCTTCATCACGTTGCCGAGCTGTCCGGTCAAAGTCAGTTTGCCGTTCCCTGCCATTTTGGTGACTTCGATGTAAATTATGTCGCCACCCGCTGACGTATAAGCCAGTCCCGGCACAACTCCAACCTCACCTTCGCGCGGGATACGCTCCGAGACGATCTTCTCTGGTCCCAGGTACTCGACGACTTTCGTCGAATTCACGGTCGTGCTTTTCTTTTCGCCTGTGGCTACCTGCTTGGCAACCTTGCGACTGATCTTTGCCAGTTCACGCTCCAGATTGCGCAAACCCGATTCACGTGTGTAGCCGCGAATCACCTTGAGGATCGCGTCATCTCGGAATTTCAGGTTGCTCTTCGTGAGGCCATGATTCTCAATCTGGCGCGGTACGAGATACTGCTTGGCAATCGCCAGTTTCTCCCGCTCGGTGTAGCCCGGGATCCGAATCACTTCCATACGGTCAAGCAGGACCGATGGGATCGTCTCCAGGATGTTTGCCGTCGTGATGAACATTACCTTCGAGAGGTCAAACGGTATATCGAGGTAATGATCGGAGAAACTGTTGTTCTGCTCCGGGTCAAGTACTTCGAGCAGCGCCGACGCCGGGTCGCCGCGGAAGTCCTTGCCGATTTTGTCTATCTCATCGAGCATCACAACCGGGTTATTGGAGTCGCAACGCTTGATCGACTGGATGATCCTGCCCGGAAGCGCACCGATATAGGTGCGGCGGTGTCCTCGGATCTCCGCCTCATCGTGCATTCCGCCCAGGGCAATGCGCTGGAATTTGCGACCCATCGCGCGGGCGATCGATCGACCCAGAGATGTCTTTCCTACTCCCGGAGGGCCGACGAAGCAAAGGATAGGTCCCTTCAGTTCAGCTTTCAATTTCCTGACGGCAAGGAACTCAAGAATCCGGTCTTTGACCTTGTCGAGGCCATGGTGATCCTCGTTGAGCACACTGGTAGCATGCTTGATGTCAAGCTGGTCTTCCGTTGAGCGATTCCAGGGAAGAGTAACCAGCCAGTCGAGATAGGTTCGGCTAACCGTGTACTCTGCCGCCGACGGATTCATTTTGGCGAGCCGATCGAGTTCCTTCTCTGCGGCTTCTCGAGCAAACTCAGAAAGGTTGTTCTCTTCTATCTTTCGCTTGAATTCGTTGATTTCGTTGGCACGGTCATCGTCCTCTCCCAACTCGCGCTTGATCGCCTTCAACTGCTCGCGCAGCACATACTCGCGCTGCATCTTGCCCATCTCCGCTTGAGCGTCTGTCTGAATCTTCTGCGACAGCTCCAGCACGCCAACCTCCTTATTGAGGTGCTGGATCAGCAACTCTAACCGTTGCTGGAGATCGAAAGTAGCGAGTAGTTCCTGTTTCAGGTGGATCGTGAGATTCAGGTTGGAAGCAACATAATCCGCCAGCTTGGAAGGGCTCTCTTGATTGAGCGCAGTGATGTAGATCTCTTCCGAAATACTCGGAGCCATATCCACGATTTTCTTCACCAGTTCGAGACAATTGCGGCGTAGCGCCTCGATCTTGACGGAAGTGACTTCCTGCACTTCGTGTGCTTCAACCTCGGCGACCAGATTCGGCTCTTCCTGTAGAATCTTCTTGATCGTTATTCGATTGAGTCCCTGGACCAGGAATCGCACCGAGCCATCGGGGAACCGTAGCATCTTAAGAACAGAGACCGCGGTACCGACTTCATAGAGATCGTCGAAGCCGGGGTCGGCTGTCTGTTGCTCTTTCTGAGTAAAGACACCGATTGTTTCGTTATTGAGTAGCGCATCGTCCACCAGTTTCGCCTGTTTCTGATCAACAATGATCATCGGCATCACCAGGTAGGGAAATACGACAATCCCACGGACCGGGAGAATTAACATCTTTTGATTAACAATTTGAGGTTTTACATTTTCGGCAACTGCTTGTACCACTGAACCTTATCCTCTTCTTTGCGGCGCTGCTGGCCTGTTGTCGAACAAGACTAAACCACCCAAGTTGTACCCTTTAGCGCGCTAGCTGGAGCACCAGCCCCGAATTCTCTCCTGCGGAGTGCCCCACACCATATAATGGTTATCGTAAAGATCGGGCCAAAGCTTCAACGGTAAAACCTTAAAAGCGAAAGGTTTGGCGTGAAATTTGGCCAGTCAATCAGGAGGTCGCCTCCTGCCATTTCTTTACCTGTTTGCGGTAGGTTTCAGCCAGTTTCTCGGCTGACGCAACCTCTTCTGATTCAGCGAATACCGTGAAATAGGCCTCCTTGCGGCTCGGCGCTATCCAGACCCAGCTTCCGTTTTCCTGGAAGCGTGCTCCGTCGACCAGTTGGCGATTCTTGCCCTCGGTATGTTCCATCAGCAGACGCATAACCTGTCCCTTCTTGGCCCAGGGACAAGGGACCTGCGCGCTCACGATATGGTATTTCTCATGGGCTTTGCGTAAATCGGTCAACTCGGCATCGCGCTTCGCCAGTAACTCCAGGAACTTAATCGCGGAGAAGATCGCATCGGCACCCAGCTGAAACTTCGTAAACAAGAATCCACCACGGGTTCCGCCGACGAAATCGACATCCGGTTGCTGGAATGCCTGCATCATTGCCAGATGATCACTCCGCACCCGCGTCACCTGAACGCCGAATTCAGCGGCGATACTCTCCACCCCCATGCTGGCCATCACCGGCACGGCAATCTTGCGTGCGACGTTGTTGCTGAGGAAGAGTGAGGTGACAATCAGGAGCAGCATCTGATCGCTGAGGATGTCACCGTTGCGGTCCACCACAATCATCTTTTCCGCGCCGCGCCCGATCTGGATTCCGAGATCAGCACCGACAGAGCGGACAATCGACTTCATCTGATCGAGTCCATGGCTCTCCGAGTCAAGCGGCAGGGTTGGATCGGGATATGCGTTGAGTGAAATTACCTCCATATCGAGTGCAGCGAAGATACCGCCGAAGATCTCGGAAGCTCCACCATGCGCAAAGTCGATCACTATCTTGAATTTTCGCTGCCGGATTGACTCGGGGTCGATATGCTTAAGGAAGTCGGCGCGGTATGACTCGAGTATCCGCGTCGAATAGTCGAGCTGGCCCACTTCGGTAATCTCGGATCGACGATAATCTTCGCGCGCGAAGAGTGTCTCAATCGAGCGCGTTCGCTTGGTGGGAAGATCCATGCCGTCCGGCCCGAGGAAGATCAGGTCTGTTACCCTGTAGTCCCCCGGACTCTGGCGTATGAACACTCCACCCGTATGGCGACCCGACTTCAATTCGTAACGCATCACCGGGATCGGCAGCGTGCGCAGATCGATTACATTCACGCCCCCCGAAAGCACCCCCGAAATTAGCGCACGCGAAAAGACACGAGATCCGGCCGAGACGCCGCGCGATACCACAATCGAACTTCCCTTCGTCAGGGTCGCGCCATACGCCGTACCGAGCTTGGCGGCGAACTCCGGCGTTACCTCGACATTCGCCAGCCCGCTGACTTTTGAATCGGTGAACAACTCCCGGTTCCATTTTTCACCCCAGATGAGGGATGATGAAACCGTGGCACCGGCTTCCACTTCCTTTCCGGGCCATATTTTGCAGCTATTGCGAACGGTTGCACCTTCACGCAGCTTTACGTGATCACTGATTACTGCATCCTCATTGACCGAAACATCCTGCTCGATCAAAACATTATTGCAGATGATCGCCTGTGAAATCTGTGCTCCCGCCTGAATCTCCGTGTCGTGCCACACCACACTATTCTCGATGCGGGCATTCTCCCCAACCCTGCAACGGTCACCGATCACGGAGTTTCTGATGATCGCACCGGCAGCGATGTTCGAATCGGTGCCAAGGATCACGCGGCCTTCCATCCGTGCCTTCTCATCGACGTGAAAACTGCGCGGAAGCCAGATCGTGGAGCCATCCCGCTCATGCTTGTTGCTCTCCGTCTCGATCTTCACCTTTTCCTGCAGGATGTCGAGATGAGACTTCTGGTACTCCGAGAGATTGCCGATATCCCGCCAATACCCCGTGGCGACATAGCCATACAATGGCTCCTTGTCGCGCAGCATCCCGGGAAAAAGATCCTGTGAGAAATCGAATGGCTCTTCGCTCGGTATGCGGTCGAAAACCTCCGGCTCAAGGATATAGATCCCCGTGTTAATCGTATCGGAGAAGACTTCGCCCCACGTCGGTTTCTCCAGGAAACGCGAGATGCGGCCATCCTCGTCGGTTATCACCACGCCATATTGCAGCGGATTCTCCATGCGGGTCAGGACGATGGTAGCCTGGGCCTGTTTCTCTTCGTGATACTTGAGCGCAGCTGTAAGATCAAAGTCGGTCAGGACATCACCGCTGATCACCAGAACGCGATTGCCTTTGTAGAACTTCTCAGCGTGCTTGACTGCACCAGCCGTGCCGTAGTCAGCCTCAGCAATCATATACTCCATCTTCGCGCCGAAGGGAGAACCATCTTTGAAGTAGTTCTTGATTTCCTCAGGCTGGAAATAGAGCAGCGAGACAAAGTCCCGCAGGTTGTGCTTCTTGAGCAAATTGACGATATGGTGCAGCATCGGCAGGTTGGCTACCGGCACCATCGGCTTCGGCAGGCTTTGCGTGAGGGGTCTTAGCCGGGTTCCGAAACCACCGGCCATGATTACGGTCTTCATGGTAGAATATTGTCCTGTTTGTCCTGATTCATTCTCGTAACAGATTGCTTCCAAAGTACTTAATTACATCATAAAAGTCTTCGTAATCGATCCAGTCAACGCCTTTTTCTCGGGCGAGGCCGACAAGATCATCACGCGCAAAAAGCAGATCAGCCACTCCGACCGCGCAGCGGTCAGAGAAGCCGTCTCCAATGTATACGGTCAGTTCACCCTCGGAACTTAAACTCTTCACGCGCTCCCCCTTGCAGGTGCCGCACAAGCCGCAGCCGGCAATGAAGTAAGGAAAGGAGGGGTAAAGCGAGCCGTTGATGAAATGCGCGTGGTTGCTGTATACCTCGAGATGCCCAAGCCCGTGTCGCTCAAGAAACGCGGCGATGTAGAAGTCAAGGCCGTCTGAGACGACGTGGATCGGAATACCATGCTGGTCCATCAATGCCACGAACTTGTCGAAGCCTTTCATCAATCCGATCCGCGCAACTTCGGCTTCAATCTCCGCGCGGGAGGCATCGATGTAGGCGCACTCCCTGATCAGGCACTCGCGCGAGTCGATTTTGCGGTCGATCCATTGCAGCACCGTGCCACGGTTTCTGTTCGTGGCGAAGTGATTGAAGACCGTCGCGCCAACATCTTGAGCGGAAATTGTACCGTCGAAGTCGCAGAATACTCTTATCGGCCGTTTCTCCATTAGACCAGAAACCTCAAGCCGACCCAGAGCAGAAACAGGATGAACGAAACTGTCGCCGAGACTCGCGCCTTATGCAACTGCAGGATCACTGCCAGCGCCAGCAGAGCTAGCGGGATAAGGGCCATGTACAGGGTCGACAATCTGTCGATGGCGGCCGGGAGCGAATTGCCAAGCCCGCTTTCCTCGATCACTATGATCATGACCAGCACCAGCATCATCACATACCAGGTTACCCGGTAGGCTATTCCCACGCTTCTGTTCGCCTGCTGTTCGCTCACTTTTCCATCCTCAGCACGCTCTTACTCTCCGCCCCAGGTTTTTATTATCATATTCACCGCAGTGTAGATCAGCACCAGCGAGAATAAGACTTTGATGTAAATCGACTCGATCTTGTGGAAGAGCCGCGAACTGATAAACGCTCCGGCGACTGTCCCCAGCGAAGCGTAAGCCATGTGGGTCATCTGAATATCGCCACGCTGAACGTAGGGCAGCAATCCAAAGGCCGCGCTGATGCCAACCATCATCGTCGACGCCGCTACGGCCTGTTTCATCGTCTTGCCAAGGAGGAGACGCAATATCGGGACCTTGATAACACCACCGCCGATCCCGAGCAATCCCACCAGTCCCCCGGCTATCAGTGATCCCCCCATTGCCAGAGGAACGCCATGTTTATGGGCGCGATCTTCCTGCGTATCCCCCGACTTGTTGAACAGCATCATCACTGCGGAAAACACCATCACCACGGCAAACAGGAGAGCGATGATCTTCGGGGAGATCTGCCCTGCAACCACTGCCGCGCCGTACGATCCGATGATTGTTGTTATCTCCAACAATAGGACCATACGAAGGTCGACCAACCCATCGGGGAGATAGCGTGAAGTTGCCGTCACGGAGGTTGCCATGACGCAGCAGAGGGATAGTCCCACCGCCTGCTGAATCGGCAGGTTCAGAAGCAGCGTGAAGATCGGCACCAGCATGATCCCGCCACCCAGGCCGAGAATCGCCGCCAGTGCGCCGACTCCGCTACAGAACAGGAATATCAACCAGGGGGATACTTCGACCACCGATCAACTCCCGGCAACTTCCATAAGGGCCTGTTGAAGGCACCGATCACGTAACTGTAACTTTTCATCTACACCGAGATTGCCACCGATCCAGGTGCGGTAGATTGATGTCAGCAGGAACTGCAGAACTTCATCGCGAACTTCGTCCAGGGTGATTGCGCCCTCCGCGTCAGCTTTGCGTTTGATCTGGTCAACCAGCGGACGAACATCGGAGTCTGCCCGGTAGTAAGAGAGCAAGGTGGCGGCTTCTCGTAACGGGTCGAACCGGAAACCGACACTGTCAAGGTATGCTTTGAAAGATTGGAAAACCAAATCTTCGTCGGAGCGTGATGGTAACTCGTCGAACCGATGGCTAACGACGAAGTCGTGCAAGTGACCGTAGTGGATGATTTGAAATAGCACCGATGGTATCTCCAGCGGTTCGCACTCTGTGTCGGGTGTGAGTGCCGCGGCGACTCTGCCGGAAGACACGACCGGAATCGTGTCAGAAGGCAAAGAATCGGCGGTCATCGGAGCTTGACGATCGTATGCGGAGACGTAGAGCAATTTTCCGGATCGCAGCATGATCTCGTCGCGGGCCGTGCTGAGTCCGACCGTCTTGCTTCCGACCAGCTTGAACTGGTAATCTCGCCTCAGGAATCCTGCCAGCAACTCAGCCTCGTCAGTCGTTTGCTTGTCGATCATCGCCACGGAGTGAAGCGCGGAAGCAGCACCGCCGATTTTGCGCGCCAGCTCAACGGGGTTTGTACTTCCATCGCCGCCGCACCCGCGCAGGTCGATTATCAGTCCCGGCCGGCCGCTATTGGCGGCTTCCTCGATGCACTTATTCACGACCTCGGCGGTTTCGCGAGTGAGCCGTTCGACCGCCACGTAGCTTGCGTTTTCATACGCCTCACATTTTGTGCCGGCGCCGGCGTTTGCCTCAGGCAAGTATAGTGACAGCTCCTGCTCCAAACCGGAGCGATTGACCAGTACGTCGATCGTATCGCCGGTATTTTGATTTAAGTACCAGTTGAAATCATCGGGCGCAATTCCGCTATCGCTCTTCAAGGCGACAATCACATCTCCCGGCATGATCTGTCCGGCGAGCCGCGATGATCGAGTTATCGCTTCCACTCTGATTCCCGTAGAGTCACGCTCGGTGGTCAAACCCCAGTCGGAGGATGGTGTCACTGTCTCCGGCTTGAGTGGCTGGTCACTCAACTCCACCCTGAACGGCATCGCCTGTTGCATTCCACGCCAGGCATCATCGAAGATCTGCTCCGGCTCGATCTCGCCATAGTATCGCTGCGCCAGCAAATCGGACTGCTGGGCCAGGACCATCATAATCCGAAACAGCGAATCATGCAGGCAAAGGTAGGCACTCCCGACAACCAGCAGCACGGTCGCTGCGAAGCAGGTGAGTGTATAGCTCAGGTCGATGCGGCTATTTCCACCTTTTGTGTGAAGTCCGATCCTGGAGGGCTGCTCAGCAGAGCTTCTTGATTTTTCGTCGCTCAATCAATTCCTCCGCCGCTCCGCGGACATCGTCCCAAAGTTCTTGTGCTGTCTTGCGACCATTTAGCTTTACTATCCTGCGCTTGTCAGACTCCGCCAACGCCAGAAAACCCTTCCGCACGTGCTCATGAAACGATCGCGTGGCTGATTCCATTCGGTCGCGCTTGCGCTTCAAGCGATTGTGTGCCGTGGCGACATCAACATCCACCAGAAAGGTCAGATCCGGCCGGACGTTATCGGCTGCAAATGAGTTTGCCTCTCTCACTTTTCGACCCGGCAGCCCGCGCCCGTATATCTGATACGCAAAGGTCGAGTCGGAGAAGCGATCTGTTATAACAATTTTGCCTGCGCTCAGCGCCGGCGCAATGCACTTGTCGACCAGCTCCGCCCGCGCAGCCAGGAATAACATCAGTTCAGCGCGGGATGACATTCCGTCATTCTTGCGCGAGAGCAGCAACTCCCGCACAGCCTCCGACACCGGAGTACCACCCGGCTCGCGAATGAACTCAACATCATAACCCGACAGCCTGAGGTGCTTCTGCAGTAGCTGGGCCTGCGTGGATTTGCCCGATCCGTCGATGCCTTCGAACGAGATCAGGATACCCTTATTCTTCCGTGAAGCAGTCTGTTTCTTCTTCATCCCGCCAATATACGTCACTTAACTTCGATTACAAAGAGGATGACTATGATTCGAGATCGGAATCGGAGTCTGACCGCTACTTGGGCACCCGGACCAGGAGGAAGAGCCCAAACAGCAGGAAGACCGCGTTTGTACCCCAGGAGGCGATCACCGGATCGAGCATGCCATTGTGCCCCATTTCGATAGCTACCTTAACCATAGTATAGAATATGAAGGAGACTGCCATCGAAAGGCCGAAGCTGATACCAAGACCGGCCCGCCTCGGGTTCGATGCGAGCGACACGCCGATCAAAATGATGATCACATTGATGAAAGGGAACGAGACTTTATTGTAAAGATCGACAATCTGCCGGGTGACATCCTTGCCGAGTGCCCGGCTGACTTCGATAAACTGTTGTAACTTAAAATACCCCATCGAGAGCGCATCCTGCCGCGAGAACCAATCCTCAAAATAGCTCGGTTTTTCCCCGAAGTCGTGGAATACCACCGTATCGCGCTCGGCTATTGTAATCGGTTGATCGGCTTCATCAAGGTTGCCGATGCTCTTGATCGTCACGTCGGTCCCGACCCATACCGAGTCATGCCAGACAAACCGCCGGGCGGTAACTATCTGGGTAAGGCGGTTGCCTTCAAATCTCTGGATGACTACATCCTCACCACTGGCTGATTTCGATATGTAGTTGGAGAACTGGAAAATTCGCCCCTCAAGCCCCTGGAACATTTGATCCTTGTATACCTTCGCCGATTCCGCCTGCCTGCGCTCGATTCGCTCCGACTGAATTACGTTCTTGCGGTGGTTAGCCTCGGGAAGGATCATTTCGCCGAAAACCCACAGTCCGCCGGCTATAACGATGCCACCCACCACGAGCGTCAAAGCAATTCGGTAGATCGAGATTCCAGCCGCCTTCATAGCCGTGAGCTCATTCGATTTCGCCAGCAGGCCGATCGAAAAGATCGAAGCCAGCAACGTCGCAACCGGGCAGGTGAGAACCACAATGAATGGGGTGAAATAGACATAGTAGAGAAAGACATCCGCACCGCTGGCACCCGACTCGACGAAACGTCCGATATTTTCTACCAGATTGACCAGATCAAAGACGATGATAAAGCAGATCAGGGCTACGAAGTAGGTTATGAAGAAACGCCGTAGCAGATATCGGGCGAGGATACTCATTAGGCTCTCTTGCCCCGCCAGAAGAGCATTCGCAGGGTTTCGAAGAAACCCTTCTCGTTTCTGACCCAGTAGATCAGGATCAGCCCTACCCCCACCAGCAGGATGTTCGCGCCCCACATCGCCGCCCAGGGTGGCACGATCAGTCGATCCGCCAACTGTTCCCCGCCGATAAGAAACGCCCAATATATCGTGAAGAGTCCGATTGAAATCCCCACAGACAACGCCATCCCGCCACCGCGACTGACCACTCCCAGCGGAGCGCCGATCAGCACGAATGCCAGGCACGCCGCGGGCAGCGAATATTTCTTATGAATCTCGACCAGGTACTTCGATACCAGCTTGACGTTCGTCGATATCTGCGACCGCCTGGTCTTGAATAACCTGCTGATCTTAAGGTTCTCATTGTAGGCCTCTCCGGTGACCATCGCCATATACTGCTTTTCACTCTTGTCGAGTTGCGGCTTGGTCTGCTCCGGCGCTTGCAGCAGCAACGCCAACAACGAATCGCTGTCGTTAATGATACTCGACCGATACTCGTGACTCTCATCCTCCCACTCATGCACCCTCTCGAGCATTTCGCCGGCCGACATCTCTCGGTCCCCTCGATGGTCATAGTTCGATTCCTTCAGCTTGGTTTGCAGGTTGCCAACCTTGAACGTCTGCTGTTTGAAGGTTGAAATGCGGTAGTCGCCGGGATCGTCCGTCACCTGTTCATGAATCTGTCCGCTCATCAGGTTGAAGGTTATCTCCTCATCCTCCGCCGAAAACCTCACATAACCGCTGTCGGCGGTAATGGTCCGCTTGGTATTCGGTACGGTTCTGTCATAGATCACCGCATTCTTGATCTCCGAAGTCGTGTGGTTGATATCCTCTACCAGCAGGATATAACCCGGAATCTCTTCCATGAAAACCCCCGGCTGCAGTTGCAGGGTCGGACGCAATCGCCCGATATCGGCGCGCAAATTCGAAAGGCTGTGGTTAGCATCGGGGAGAACTTCATTGTTGAACCAGACGAGCCCCACGCCCAGTATCGAGGCTGCCACGATCACCGGGATCATCAATCGAATCAAGTCTACCCCCAGCGATTTGATCGCCAGGATTTCCTTGTCCGAGGTCAGCCGACCGAACGCCATCAGTGTCCCCACCAGCACCGCCATCGGAATCGCCAATGCAAGCATCCAGGCAAGATTCAGAACCAGCAGTTTAATCACGATCCAGGTGGAGAGGTCCTTGCCGATGATCATGTCGAGCATATGCGGTATGAAGTCGATGATCAGGACAAAGGTGATAATCAGGAACGCAAACAGAAATGGCCCAAGGTGTTCCTTAAGTATGTAGCGGCTGAAAATCCACATCGCCCCATTCTACAAGTGAGGAAAGGAATCGGGCAAGCAATTTCCTTGACACTCGCTCCTTCTCATGCAAAATTGCCCGCATGCAGTTACGTTCGGCAAAGGCAGGAGACTCCCTGCTCGGATTCTACGCGCTCAGCAAGAATGAGCTGATCCCCTTCACCGGCGGAGTAAGACTGTCGCTTGAGATTTCAGACGCCACCGGCCATCTGCCCGGCATAATGTGGGGTGATGAAGCCGAGGCCGCCCACGAAGAAATCAAGGATGCGCAGGTAGTGAAGGTCAAGGGGTTGGTGGGGGAGTATCGCGGCGCGCTACAGCTTCAAGTTGAAAAAATCAGGCCGGCTCAGGCAGATGAGTATGATCTCTCCGAGCTGGTCGCGGCCTCACGTTTCTCCGCAGAAGAATTGGAAGCCCAGGTGGAGGAGATCATCAATAAGATTTCAGACGAACAGGTGCGTCAACTCGTAATCGAGACGATCTACTCGGACGAGGTCAAACCGCGCTATTTCGAGGCCCCCGCCGGAACCCGATGGCATCATGGTTACCTGCGTGGATTGGCCGAGCACTCCCTTTCGATCGCGCAAGCCGCCGATAAACTGTGTGATCACTACGACCACCTCGATCGCTCGCTGCTACTGGCGGGCGGTCTCCTGCACGATATCGGTAAGATTTATGAACTCGCGGTTGGCAGTACGCTGGGATACTCGACGGACGGCCGTTTGTACGGTCACATCGTCATCGGCTGGGATATGGTGCGGCAAACCGCAGAACGACTCGATCTGCTGAGTGATGTCAATGTCAAGAAGCTGCTACACATGATTCTCTCACATCAGGGGAAAAAAGAGTATTCGGTGCCGGTCGAACCGGTCTTCGAGGAGGCCTTCGTGCTCTACTTCCTCGATGAGATCGATTCCAAACTCAATGCAATGCAACGTATTCGCAGCAAACCGGAAAACGACGGAGCCGAGTTCTCAGGATATGTCAATCTCCTGCAAACGCAGCTCTATCTCAGGAAGAAAAAGCTAGCTGACGAGCCGGAGCCGCAGCAAGGCTCTCTGCTCGAACATGAGAGGGAAGAATAATTATGCTCGATTATTTCAAGCTGCAATTCCTCTACAGTCACTGGGCGAACAATGAAATAAACAAGGCGTTGTCAGCACTCGCAGCGCCGCCGGAAAAAGCCGTCAGGATTACCAGCCACGTCTATGCCGCCCAATGGTTGTGGCTCAGCAGACTTGGAGAGGATGCCCCTCAACTTGCGGTATGGCCTGATCTTGAGGTCAGCAGCTATCCGGATCACAACGATCGTGGCCTGCAAACATGGAAAAAATACCTCGACAGAATCATGATTTCTGACCTCGATCTATCCATTAGTTACAGCAACAGCAAGGGTGAGGAGTTTGTTAACACTCCCCGTGATATCATCACGCAGGTGTTGCTGCATTCGGCTTACCATAGGGGACAGGTCAATTCGATACTGCGGGAGTCGGGCTGTGAACCGCCACTGACGGACTACATTCACTATATCAGGTCTGTGCGCTAACGTTGTGCCGTTGTGTTCTGATTGTATCGCAGTTGAATCCAACCATTGAAAATCGTGCAGAAACACCCGCCGCCGCTGCTTCTTTCGGACTGAACCACCCCCCTTTTCACTTGACCACGCCAACTAATCGGGCTATTTTTGTGCCTTGATTTGACTGCAAGGGTGCGTATACCCTGCGGACTGGGATTGGTATGACAAGAAAGTCGATGCCTGGCGAAGGATCAGCTAAATTGGTAATGGAGCAAATGCAGCAGAAGCGCCGCGTAACCTACGAGAGCGCTTCAATCCCCTACGGTAGAATCTGTCTGAAATTGGGGTTAACACCGAATGTGCTCACGCTGATCTCGTTCGGGGTCTCATTGGTGGCTGGCGCAACATATTGGAAGGGCTCGCTCCTGTTTGGCAGCGCTTCACTACTCGTCGGGGCTGTTGCCACACTGTTGACGATGCTGACTGATATGCTCGACGGTGCGACGGCTCGTGCCGGAAACTGCGGGACAACCTTCGGCGGTATCTTGGATCACGTTTCTGATCGTTATGCCGAAGCTGTGATCCTGATGGGGGTTGCTGCGTCGGGATATACCAATCCGGTCTGGGCGATGTTCGCTCTCTTCGGGATGATAATCGCCAGCTATACGCGGGAGGCGGCCGAATCGCAGGGCAAGATTGACAATGTCGCCGTTGGCGCCGTCGGCAGGCTGGAGAAGCTGATTATCCTGATGCTGGGTTCCGCCGCCGAGTTCTTCTTCCCCGGCTATCACCTGCTGACCTATTCATTGATCGTGATTGGTGTCGTCTCATATATTACAAGTATCCAGCGACTCTTCTACGCCAAGAAAATCCTCGACGAAAGAGAAAATAATCTATGATCACCGGTATCGGTAATCCGGTCTTTGATCTCATCGAAACGCCTTACCTGAAGACCGAAGGGCGTGTCTTATCCGGCTGTTCCACGAATGCCTGCCTGGCGTTGTCGAAACTGGGTAAGGAAACAGCACTCGTCGGCAGAGTGGGCCATGACTTCGATCAGCGGTTTCGCACCGACATGGAGCGGTTCGGGATTCGCTATGCAGTCGAAGAGTCGGAAGAGTCAGGTGGGTTCAAGCTGATCTATTATGACAAGCACGGCAATCGTACACTCGACGTTCTCGGTGACGCCGGTAAGATCGATTTCTTCCCGGATGACTATGCCGATTCGGATTGGATACTGCTGGGGCCGATCCTGCAGGAAATCGACCTTGAGTATGTCGAGATGGTCAAGGAGCGGAGCCGCGCGAAGATCTTTACCGACCCGCAGGGCTTCCTGCGGCGCGTCGAGGGTGATCGCATCGTTCATGAGAAAACTGCCGAAATCAAGCGCGTCGCGGCTCTGTCGGATGTGTTCAAACCGAACGAAATGGAATGCAAGGTGCTCACCGGCATCGACCCCCGGGAAGACTACGAGACTCCGGCAAAGATGCTCAAGGATTGGGGGCCCGGACTCGTAATCATCACGCTTGCCGAGGAAGGCTCGGTTATCTATGACGGCAACGAGATGCATCGAATTCCCGCCTATGCCACGACCGCCAAAGATTCTACCGGCGCGGGCGACACCTATGCCGCCGGAATGATCTATGCACTCGACAAAGATTATGACTATTTTCAAGCAGGATGCTTCGCGGGTTGCGTATCATCCGTCATGATTGAAAACTGCGGGCCTGACTTTCCTCTGACGATCGAGGAAGTGGAAGCTCGTAAGGATAAACTTATGCTGAAGGCTGCGGCGTCGCGCTGATGTCGTCAGAGATTTGACCAGGCAGAGTATTTAACAGGTTCTCGCATAATTTTCGGAGGAGTAGACAAGATATGGGAAAGGTACGAGTTGGCATTATAGGCGTGGGTAACTGCGCGTCATCACTCGTTCAGGGCGTTGAATATTACAAGAACGCCAAAGAGACCGATTTCATTCCAGGACTGATGCATGTCAACCTGGGTGGTTATCATATCAGTGACATCGAGTTTTCGTGTGCCATCGATATCGACAAGAACAAGGTCGGCAAGGATCTCGCCGAAGCGATCTTCACCAAGCCGAATAATACCTACAAATTCTCGGATGTCCCGAAGAAGAACCTCACGGTCGTTCGCGGCATGACCCACGATGGTCTCGGCAAGTATCTCTCTGAGATTATCGAGAAGGCTCCCGGTGATGCTGTCGATGTCGCCAAGGTCCTCAAAGAGACCAAGACCGATGTCGTGGTCAACTATCTGCCGGTCGGCTCGGAGGAAGCCACCAAGTGGTATGTGGAACAGGTCCTGCAGGCAGGCTGTGCCTTCGTGAACTGTATTCCGGTATTCATCGCCCGCGAGAAATTCTGGCGCGCCCGGTTCGAGAAGAAGGGTCTGCCGATTATCGGTGACGATATCAAGTCGCAGGTCGGCGCCACGATCACCCACCGCGTCATGACTCGCCTCTTCCGCGAGCGCGGCGTCCGCCTCGAACGTACCAGCCAGCTGAACGTAGGCGGGAACACCGATTTCCTGAATATGCTGGAGCGCAGCCGTCTCGAATCAAAGAAGATCTCGAAAACCTCAGCAGTCACCTCGCAGCTCGACTACGATATGGGCGCCGAGAACTGCCACATCGGACCGAGTGACTATGTCGCCTGGCTGACCGATCGCAAGTGGGCCTACATCCGCATGGAAGGGCGTACTTTCGGCGATGTGCCGTTGAATGCCGAGATGAAGCTGGAAGTCTGGGATTCACCCAACTCCGCCGGCGTTGTCATCGACGCGATCCGCTGCTGCAAGCTGGCGCTCGATAACGGTCTCTCGTCAGCTCTCGAGGCGCCGTCATCATACTTCATGAAGTCGCCGCCCGTGCAGTACTTCGACGATGATGCGCGCAAGGCAACCGAGCAGTTTGTCGCAACCTATGGCCAGCAGCCGAAAAGCAAGGCGCGCCCGCGCGTCGCTGCCAAGAAGCCGGCCGCCAAGAAACCGGCTCGCAAGACTGCATCGAAGATCACCGGCAAGACCGCCACTAAGACTGCTTCAAAGAAGACGGCGAAGAAGTAGCGGTACTGCATTAGTTCAACTGGTGACTCAGACTGGTGTTAAAGCGTTAAAGGCACTCGCGGATGCGGGTGCCTTTATCCTTTGTATCTCTGAATTGTAATCTACGAGGTCAATCCCCTTGAACACAATCGACCATATTCGCACAGTTATGCTCCGCGATCTGAATTCCCTTCGCAACGAAGTGGAAGCTTTCGAGGATGCCAGCGAAGTCTGGCAGGTGCCGAAGGGAATCAACAACTCTGCGGGAACTCTGATACTCCATCTCTGCGGCAATCTGCGCCACTTCATCGGGAACGCACTGGGTACTTCCGAATATGCTCGCGATCGTGAGTGGGAATTCTCCGCCCGCGACTTAAGCTTGCCGGAATTGCTCGCGGAGGTCGACGACACGATCAGGATCGTGGGCGAGACTCTGGCACGTCTTCCCGAAGCCGCCCTTATCGCCGATTACCCGGTGAAACTCGGTGAGCGGACGCTCAATACCTGCGTGTTCCTGATCCACCTCTGTACCCATTTAGGTTTTCACTTGGGCCAGATCGACTACCAGCGCAGGATTGTCACCGGCCGCAACGTCTCGATCAGTCCGCAGAGTATCCAGTCGTTGTAAACGTAACAAAAAAAACGGAGCACCTGTTCGGCGCTCCGTTTGAAGTCTCAAGTGACTCTTTTACAGATCTTTAGATCTGCTTTATTTGCTTCTCCGTCTACGCACAATCCCCATACCCATAACACCCGCGCCGAAAAGGATCAGAGTCGCCGGCTCAGGAATCTGCGGGGCTGTTCCCGGCTCGAGATCGGAACAGAAATTGAGTTGGAAACCTGACTGCACCGTATGACGCTCGGCGAAGAAGATATCGATGCTGTGCCAACCCTTGGTCAGGAAGAGATTGTAGTTCGTGTAGCTGAGCGCGTGAATTCCGCCGAGATCAAGGGTAAGCTGCTTGTCGATGAAGAGCCATGAATCATCATCGGAACCCATGCTGTAATTGTAGAATTTGGTCTCATTCACGTAGAAATGACCGGTCCACTTGACCGCAAAATGGTACGGGTCACCGGCCTCGCCTTCGTTCACCGGAAACCAGGAACTCTGGAAATTGTGTCGCAGATCCCAATCTGAATCAACGCGCGAGAATGACTCATACTGACTGTCCCACCAGTCGAACTGGTTGATGTTTGCCGCACCCGCGGCGGTAAGCGTCGGGGAATCACCCGTGAGCGCGCTCTCGACCCAGCCGGTCTGAACACCTGTAATCGTGGTCTGCATATCGGGATGGCTTGAAGACAAGTTGTAGTATGTGCCCAGAAGCCCGGCGTTTGCGACGGCGGGAATCGCCAGGGCCGCCACCATCATCCCAATGATCAACCTTCTGATTCTCATGATAATCATCCTCCGAATTGGAAAAAGTTAGATATCTTCGGTCAATATTGAGCAATTCCCTTGCCATTGCTCATCGGATTCTTATTTCGCTGATTCTCAGAGATTTAAACTGGGTGCACCCGTGACAGCCAATTTTAGCCTGATATGGGAATGTTCAGGAAACCGACAGTTTTGCGATAAGTGTAATGATTTCTGGTCGCTTTTCCCCCTTCTCGCCCCGATCTGGGCCTCTTTACCCCCCAGTTGAGGCAATTTCAAGAAAAATCAAAAAAGTTTGATCGGTTTACTCCAGCTTTCCTGCGTGGTGTAGTGAAGACGAAATAAACACTTTTTCAAACTCACTGGAGGAAATCGAAATGAGAAACGCACTCACCACCACAAACGCCGGCAGCCGCAACCTGATCAAGGTGCTCTTTGGACTGATGCTCTGCACGCTCCTGCTCGTCGGCTGTAGTTCTTCTGACAGCAACCCGATGAACCCGGACGATAACAACACTACCGATCCGCCGGTCGTGGAAATCAAAAAGCCGGTCAAGGTCACGATCAACAGCATCAAGGTGACTCGTACCCAGGACAAAGACTGGGATCCCTCCGAATTGATTCGCGAGTGGAAGAAGGCCGACCTCTTTGTCAAGATGGGTCTCTCGGGTGGCAACGTCGATTATGAATCAAATGTCGTGAATGACGTCAACCCCGGTGGATCCTATACCTTCACCAACCGTCGCGGTCTCACCGGCAACAAGCTGCCGCTGACCTACCTCTATGTGGATCGTATCCGCATCGAACTGTGGGATAACGATGTCGTTGGCGACGACGACATGGGTCACATCACCTTCAATGCCTCCTCCCTCTACAACAACGACGAAGCTACCACCTTCAGCAAGACCCTCTACGGCAACAAAGACAGCCGCATCGTGGTCAAGGGTACGTTCCGGTACTAATCATTGATTCTGCTGTCGCAGGAGAGCAGAGGATAGAACCCCTCCCAGCGGGAGGCAAGCAGGGCGAGTCTGGAAACAGGCTCGCCCTCTTCATTTATCACTCACCGTCGCTTTTAAAAAAAGTGAAAGCTGATGAAAAAACATTGATCGCTTTTCTCCAGCTTTCCTGCGTTGTGGGGTGAAGACGAATTCAACCACTTACAATCCTACTGGAGGAAATCGAAATGTCTAATCTCAGAAACACTCGCAGTTATAGCAGAAATCTGCTGCAGCTCCTTGTCGGGCTCTCGCTCTGCACACTGCTGATGGTTGGCTGCTCCTCGTCGAATAATCCGACCGATCCCGGTGATGGCAAGACCGATCCGCCGCCGGTCCAGATCAAGAAGCCGCAAAAGATCACAATCAGCAGTATCCAGGTAACCCGCACCCAGGACAAGGACTGGGATCCCTCGGAATTGATCGTTGCCTGGAAAAAAGCTGACCTCTTCGTCAGGCTGGGGCGCTCAGGTGGAGAGGCCGACTATTCGTCGAATACGATCAATGATGTCGACTACAACGGCACCTACACCTTTACCAAGCGTGGCGGAATCACCGGCAACGAGCTGCCGCTCGAATACCTCTATGTTGATGATCTTCGTATCGAACTGTGGGACTTCGATCTGATCGGCAGCGACCTGATGGGTGTGGTCTCCTTCAATCCGTCGCAGCTCTACAACAACGACGAAGCTACGACATTTTCAAAGAGGCTGAGCGGCAGCAACAGCAGCCAGATCGTCGTGAAGGGGACATTCAGATACTAGGTGATCTACAGGTCATCCCGGAAGACTTACTGCAAGACTAATTGGAAGCATCCCTTTCAGTGGGTCACCGTGGAGGCGAGTTCGTTAAGTCGGGCTCGCCTTCACTACTTCTATCCCCCGACCATTCCTAACGCTTCTTCCAGAAGTCCCGCAGGATCTTCAGATTCTTCAGGTCAAACTCGTAACCCTCCTTGCTCTTGGGGGTCTCGAGCAGTTTGGGTATCTTGTCGAAACGCTTATCTTGCATAATAAACTTGAACGCATCCTTGCCGATCTCCCCATCGCCAATGTGGGTATGTCGATCAACCCGCGAACCAAGTTCCTTCTTCGAATCATTCAGGTGAAGCACCTTCAGATACTTCATCCCAACTGTCTTCGCGAACTTCTTCCACGTTTCCTCATACACCTCCTTGGTGCGGATATCATAGCCCGCCGCGAAGATGTGGCAGGTATCGACACAAACACTGACACGCGATTTGTCCTCCACACCGTCGATCATCTCGGCGATCTGTTCGAAGGTATAGCCGAGATGCGATCCCTGTCCGGCAGTGACCTCAAGGGAAATTCGCGCTTTACAATCTTTGGTGGCCTCGATGCAGCGGTTGAGCGACTCAATGATCTTCTTCATGCCATACTCCGGGCCTTCATCCAGCGGTGATCCCGGGTGGAGCACGGCATCGGGAATGTTTAACTGCTCGGCACGCTCGATTTCATCGATCAACGCCTTTAGCGACTTCTGATGAAACTCATCTTTGGGGGTAGCGAGGTTAATCAAGTATGCCGTATGTGACACTACCGGGTCGATTTTCGCCTCTTTCTGAGCAGTGATGAACTTCTCGGCAGCCTCATCCGTGGTAGGCTTCTGCTCCCAGCGGTTGTTGTTCTTGGTGAAAATCTGCAGTGAAGTACAGCCGGTGTTGACACCATGCTCGATCGCGTTATGTAATCCCCCCGACGTTGACATATGCGCCCCAAGTAAAAGTTTGGCTTCAGCCATCAATATGGTCCTTTCAAGTCTCCGAATTCTATTGCCGAAAATGTAGGTTTTGCCGGAGGGGGTGTCAAGCGGGGAAGTTGGTGTGCGGGGGCGAGTACTACTCGCTCCCCGCCCAGGCTGATTGGTGGAAGGAATCCGTAAAGATTCGCTCCTCGCGCAACTATTCGATCGAAAATTCCTCGATCATTCCGTTACTCGCCTGTGGCTCAGCTACCAGGGCATAGTTGCCGCTGTCGAGCGTGACAGTGAAGTAAGCTGTTTCCCCGGCGGGCATCTCCTGCACGCCACCCAGGAATTCAGCAGGCGCTGGAGATTGCAGCCCTTCAAGATTGAGCCAGTTTAGCCACGGAACAACTTTGGCGATAGTCGAATCGCCGGTCACCTTGAAGATGTGGAGATCATTCCCAAGACCTACTTCGGGATGTTCAAGGAACTTGACTGCCACAGTGTTCTTTCCCCGGTGAAAAACTCCCTGCGTCTCAATCTTGAAATTCGAGAGCGAGACCTGTAGATCTGCCATCGGAGGTTGAGTCGTCGATTGCTCCGCGCTCACAACCAGCTTGCTGATCATCCCGGTTGTCGAGTGGAACACTCCCTGCTCCTTGATGTAGCACTCCATTACGTAGGTGCCTGCCGGCAAATTCAAGTAGACATCAGTGCTCTTGCCGTTAGTGAGCAATCCGGAACCACCAAACTGTTTGACCTCACTGAAGAACCAACCCGGTACTGTCTGCAGGAGAATCTCGATCCCCCTCTGTTGGCCGGCGCCGGCCCTGACAGAATCAAACGCAACCTGAAATCCCCTGGTGACTTTCTCGGTGTACTGCTCGTAGCTGACTCCGTCCGGTAATTTGTTGAGGAGAAAGAAATGAACCGTGTGCCCCGAATTCTTGAATTCGAAATGGTTCCAGCCCGAAGGGATCGTGTCATCGACGGTGAACTTGAAGTCCTGGGCTACAACGGTTACGACCCGCTCCGGCGACGTAGATGAACATGCTGCCAGCAGGCAGGCGACAAACAGTAGAGCGGTGATCGTTCCTGAAACTCTCATGCGACATCCTTCCCATTATTGTGGATATGTGGTCCTCGTGAATAAATGGAATTAAATCTGTATGTCAAACAGAGTGGGATTCCATGAGCAGATTGCGGCAATCGCTCCCCTCCCGGAACGGTTGGCTTGAAAAATCATCTCCCTCTCGGTGCAAGAATCAGGCCGTGTTCTGACTGATTCAGCAACTCTCCAGCAGGAGCCTGGCCGGCGACTTCGGGCCAATTCGCTCTTGCCTCATCGACTCCTTTGTCCTATTTTGCGGTTACCATACGGACAGGCCCGCCCTGGTGTTGCCTCAATGTCTCTGCCCGATAACCTACCCAAAATCAACTCTTTATGACCCTGGTCGAGGAGGGTTTTATGAGGAAGCTTCTGCCAACATCTCTGATTCGATTCGCATGCTTCGCAATTATGGTCACTCTGGTTGGCTGCTCCAGCAAATCAACCGATGATGATGTTGTATCCGATGATCTGATTCCCCCTGCCGCAGTATCAGACTTGCGGATAACTGATGTTGCTCCGACATCGCTGACTCTCAAGTGGACCGCACCCGGGGATGACGACACCTCCGGTTGGGTCGAGTCTTACGACCTGCGCGGAGCACTCGAAACGATCACCGAAGCGAATTTTGCGGCGGCGGTGAAGGTTGATATCGAAATCCTCCCCTTGATGGCAGGAACCACGCAGGAGGTGACGATCAACGAGCTTGACCCCTCAACCACCTACTACTTCGCCCTGAAATCCTCAGATGAACTTGGCAACGTCAGCGGAATCTCCAACTGTGCGCACGCCACCTGTCCGCAGGAACAGGTGATCGAGATCCCCGATCCGGTGCTGCAACAACTGATCAGAGCCGCGGTTGCGCGCCCCTCTGGAGATATTCGGCTTTCCGACATGCTGAAGTTGATTGATATCGGTGGCAACGATATGGGGATTGCGACTATCAGCGGCCTGGAGTACGCCACCAATCTCAAGATCGCCAACCTGCTCGGAAACCAGATTACCGACCTCACACCACTATCCAACTTGACGCAACTCGAGGCACTGAACATCACCGCCAACGGGCTTACCGATATCTCGGATATCAGCGGCCTGACGAACCTCGTTCAACTCGGAATCGGCCAGAATCAACTAACCGATATCTCTGTCGTTGCGAATATGCCGCGCATGCGTTCTCTGGCGATTCACGACAATCCGCAGTTGTCCCATCTTTCACCGATCGATGATCTCGACTCCCTGACCGATATCAATCTTGGGAGTCTGGGATTGACGAACCTCGACGTGGTTGCAGGCAAGAAATCACTCTGGTTGCTGATCGCCGGCGGTAACAATTTGAGCGACATCTCCGCACTCGCCGACCTCCCGGCGCTGCGCTCGGTTTATCTCGCCTACAGCCAGGTGACCGACCTTGCGCCACTCGTGGCTAATGCGAGTTTTGCCACCGGCGCCGAACTTGATGTGCGCGGAAATCCATTGTCGCAGGTTGCTACTGATGAACAGATTCCGGCTTTGCAAGCACGCGGAGTGACGGTGACCTTCTAAAGGTCAACTGCTTCAAATATAGTCCCAGGGGAAGAGGAAAGTCAGTCTGCTCCGTGAGCGTACACCCGAAGCAGGCATGATTGGTATTCACACCAGCTTTCAAGCGGCTAACGAGTTAGTACGAGACACCAGCGCGGCGAATCGAGCTGCTACCCGCCACAGCCTCATTTAGCCCCATCAGTCTGCACGGCTACGTGGCTGCTATCAGTGTTAATCGTCATGTTCTGCACTGTCAAACTGTCACCGTAAATGTGAAACCACAGTCTAATGAGAGCGGGGCTGTTGCTGTAGGTTGCGTGAACATCATAGACATAGTAGCGATGTATGCCATTGAGTGCAACGTGCTGCGTGTAGTGCACTCGCTTTACGTCATCAATAGTCTCCAGGTGGCCAAAGCTGGCTGCATAGTTGATGAGTGCATCGCGTTGCGCCTTCGTGCCGGGTGGATGGTCGCCCCAGTACCTGTTGAATTCTTCCTCATTCATCTGAGCGAAGTTTCCAACAACTGTTTTGGCGTGTTCTTCTGAGAACCTATCCCAGTTCGGTTTGCCCAGCGCCGCATAGGCCATCAGTATCACGAAGATTAAGATCAACGACAGCACGATGCCGCCGAACCAGATTAAGAACTTCTTCATTTCCCCATCCTTTCTACTGCAAACTACCGCCTTCACGCGGAGGTTAAATCAATTGGGTTTGTCCTGCAGGATTGAGTACCCCCCTACAATCTCTCCGCTACCCAGGCCTCGAGACCGCCGCTCACAATCAACTCCTGAGCCGCCTCGCCAATCGCGGCCATCGGGTACTCCTTGCCGTCAACCGTCACCGCCGAATTTTCGAAATCGACTACCGCCGTCAGCTTCGTGGCGACCGTCAGTTGCTCCTTGCCGAAGCGTGACTTGAGTTCATCCACAAGCTCGGGCGCTTCAATGGTAAGGAACCCGTTATTCAGCGCATTGCGTTTGTAAGTCTCAGAGAATGATCCCGCGAGCACCAGCTGAATTCCACGATACTTCAAAGCAGTCGCCGCCTGCTCGCGCGAGGACCCCATCCCGAAGTTATAACCACCAACCAGGATATCACCATCCTTCACTTTCTTACCAAACTCTGGATCGTAATTTTCCATCACGACGCGCGCCTGATCCTCTGGCGAAAAATCATCGATGTAGGTGTACTTGCCGGGATAGATGCCATCGGTGTTCATGTTGTCCTGGTGACAGAAAATCAACTCACCCTCGATCCGCTTCGGGAAACCGGCAATGACTCTGGTCGCTCCCGCCTTCTTCTTGGCCTTGTTTATTGCAGTCACCTCACCAGCAGGTTTGGTGTTGCCATTACCGGTTGGTGAATCAATGTATCCAGCAATTGCCGATGCCGCTACGACCGCCGGAGAGGCCAGATACGCCACAGCGTCCCTCGATCCCATCCGACCCTTGAAATTGCGATTGGTGGCTGAAATGCCGACTTCGCCATCCTCAAGAATGCCCTCACCCATTCCAATACACGCACCGCAACCGGCGACCAGCGGAGTAGCGCCGGCAGCAAGCAGTGCCTGCCAGTCACCACGCCTTTCCGATTCGGCCTGCACTTCGCTCGAAGCCGCGGCGACATAGAATTTTACACCATCTGCAATCTTGCGGCCCCTGACAACCTGGGCGGCCTCGGCGAGATCCTGCACGCGGGCATTGACGCATGACATCAAGTATGCCTTGTGGATCTTCACCTTGCGATCGCGCATCTCCGCAACCGAGGTCATCACTTTCACGGAGTTAGGCCCGGAGACGTATGGTTGCACCGTGTCGAGCTCAAGATAAAGCTCCCTGGCATACTCCGCATCAGTATCCGCTACAGGTAAACTCCCCTCCAGCTCGGCGACTCTCGCCTCTGTCAGCCTTGGGTGCTGCCCGTTCCCATCCAGATCGGAGGGCACACCCGACAGACCACGCAGCTTGACAAAGGCAACGCGTTCGCGCAGCCAGTTGAGAGTGACCTCATCAATCGGGAACACTCCTGCCAGCGCGCCCCACTCGGTGGTCATGTTGGCGATCGTCAATCTTTCATCGAGGGAGAGCTGTGCGATACCGTCGCCGACAAACTCGACCGCATGGTTGAGGACTTCATCGTTGTTGAATAGCCCGCACAGGGTCACGATCACATCCTTGCCGCTGATTCCCGGATTGAGCCTTCCCCGTAACTCGACTCGCGCCACCGGCGGTACTTGCCACCAGGTGCGACCGGTTGCCCAGATCGCGGCAGCATCGGTGCGGACAATCGGTGTTCCGAGACAACCCAGGCCACCATACATATTGGAATGGCTGTCGGATGCCACCACCAGCGTGCCGGGCCAGGCGTAACCCTCCTCACACATGATTTGATGCCCGATCCCGCGGCCGGCCGGATAGAAGTCTATCCCATGCTCTTTGGCGAACGCCTCGATATTGGCATACTTGCCCAGATTCTCCTCGCTGCGGTCTTGAACCTTATGATCGAGTGTGAAAACAACCTGCCGCTTGTTGGCGATCCTGGTAGCGCCGATCGACTTGAATTTGGGAATAACGGCACCGGAGTTGTCGTGTGTCATCACATGCTGCGGCTTGATCGAAATATAGTCACCGGCGCGGACTTCATCCCCCGGCTTCAACTGATACGCGTATTTCTGGGCGATTTTCTCAACGAGGTTTTGTGGCATTGCGGTATTCTCTCCATTCTCTCCTACGTGGAGGGAAAATACCGTGATGATATCCGGAAGTCAAGATGAGCGCAATCTCACAGCCGAAGATCATTGGGCGGAGCGAAAACAGATATCGAGAAACCCCTTCAGAATATGCGCGGTCAGGCCCCACACCGTGTGCTCACCGTAGTCATAGTAATGAACCGTAACACGGTTGCCGCGGTGCTCGCGCTTGCCCGAACGACGGTTGCTGTCATCGAGGAAGAAATCGAGCGGGATCTCGATCAGTTCGGCGATCTCGATGTCGCTCACTTTGAATTCGTAGGGATAGGGAAAGAACCCGACAAAGGGTGTGACGAGGTGGTCTGACACCGCAATCACATCATCCAGTTCACCGACGATCTCGAAATCATCGGGGTCGATGCCAACCTCCTCGTGTGTCTCCCGCAGCGCCGTGTCGAGTATCGACTGATCGCCCGGTTCCCACGCTCCCCCCGGAAACGAGATTTGCCCCTTGTGAGTTGCCACCGTCTCGGTGCGGAGAGTCAAAAGGACATGCACTGCACCATCTTTTTCGAACAATGGAATGATTACCCCGGCGGGCAGGGTCTGATCAGCTACGATGCGCTGTTTCTGCCGGGCGGATAAACAGTGTCTTATCTTTGATCTGAGATTCTCAGTTTGGTCTGGTGTCGAAGTCATTGGTGTATGCTCATTTGTTGTGTCGGGGGCGCCGGCTCAAAATCTCTCTTGCACGGGCGCGGCGTTCTTCTCGTTCCTTGTCCGTTTCCACCTCGGGTGGTTCAGGTCCCAGGAATTCGATATTCCGTTTCAATCCCTGATAACGAGTTCTCGTGACCGCCGTTCCCTTGAAGAGCCGGTTAAACGTAGCCCGATCAAGTTTCTGCCAATCGGCCCAGGTCATTGATAGCATCTCCTCATCCGGCTCGAATTGAGGTTCGGTATGAGATTTCGATTGGCGGTTGAACGGACAAACATCCTGGCAAATATCACAGCCAAACATCCAGTTGTTCATTCGTCCCGTAAGCGCCTCCGGTAATTCGCCGCGGTGTTCGATCGTAAGGTATGACAGACAACGCCGGGCATCCACAACCCGTGGTTCGACGATCGCACCGGTAGGGCAGGAGGATATGCACATTGTACAGGAACCGCACATCTCCTCCAGCGGTTGATCGTATTCAAGTTCGCAATCCACGACGATTTCACTGAGGAAGAAGAAGCTCCCCTCTTCCGGATGGAGCAGCAGCGAGTTCTTTCCAATCCATCCCAGACCGGCGCGCGCTCCCCAGGCGCGCTCCAGAAGAGGCGCGGAGTCGACAAACACCCGGCCAGTGATTCCATCAGCCTGCTGCTGCAACAGTTCCAGCAAAGTGCCGAGCTTCTGTTTCAACACCCAATGATAATCCTTGCCGCGAGCGTACTTAGCTATCATCGGAGCCTGCGGATCGTACTGTTTCTTCTCCGTGAAGTAGTTGTGCGCCAGCACTATGACAGATTTCGCACCCGCCACGAGTTTGCGCGGATCGACCCGCTTCTCAAACCAGTTTTCCATCCAGCGCATCGTGCCATGCTTGCCGCCCTCCAGCCAGCTTCGCAGACGCTCGGCATCCTCGTCGAGTCTCTCCGCCCTGGCCACTCCGACGCGGGAAAATCCAAGTTCTCTGGCCCTGGCTTTGATCATTTCGGTGAGCTTGCGGGCTTGCATCATATTGATATAATATTGCAAGGCAGAGATTTATCCAAATCTTACTAAGTTGACGGATTTGGTCTCACCACATGCGTATTGTATATGACCAATAATTCAAACCCGCACATTCGGAGGACTCCGCCGTGGATATTGTCAATTCCAGGCTCAATGACTACATGAAGTCACTCACCCCCGCCTCCCATCAGGTTTTGCAGGAGATGGAGCAGTATGCCAGGGAGAATGGTTTTCCAATCATCGGTCCGCTGGTAGGGCGTTTTCTCGCGCAACTGGTCTACCTGACAGGCGCCAGGCGAATCTTCGAGATGGGTTCCGGGTATGGTTACTCGGCAATCTGGTTCTCTCAGGCGCTGCCCGCCGATGGCTCGGTCGAGTGTACCGAGGGAGATCCCGCCAACGTCGCCCGGGGTCGGGAGTATGCCGAGCGCGCCGGAGTCACCGAGAAGATAATCTGGTATGAAGGGGACGCGATCGAGTCAATGGACGCTGCACTGCCGCCGTATGACATCATCCTCTGCGACATCGACAAGCACCAGTACCCGAAAGCTCTGGAGATCGCCTGGCCCAAGCTGCGTGCCGGGGGGATCATGGTTACCGACAATGTTCTGCGCGCCGGCAAGGTGGTGGAGCAGTATCCGCCGGACAAGTCGACCGCAGGTGTGCTCGAATTTAACAAGAACAGTTACGGCCTCCCCGATGCCCTCTGCACGATCATGCCACTGCGCGACGGGTTGATGCTCGCCGTGAAACTGTGAAGGAGTTGATGGCTGGTGAACAAAGGAGAAGTGTTAAGGCGGCTGCGTGAGATGGGGGACGAGGGCTACCGACACCGGATGAAAAACTTCGGGATCAAAACCACACGGGCACATGGAGTGGCGGTGTGGAAGATCCGTGATCTGGCGAAATCGATCGGCAGCAATCACAAACTGGCGGAAGAACTGTGGAATGAAAAGCTTCATGAGGCCCGCACACTGGCCACGCTGATCGCCGATCCGAAGCAGATGTCACGTGCTGCGATGGATCGCTGGGTGAAATCGATCGAGTCGTGGGATATCTGTGACGCCGCCTGCGGAAACCTCTTCGACAAAACCCCTTATGCGTATGAGAAGGCCAGGAAATGGGTGAAGCAGGAGCGGGAGTTCACACGTCGAGCGGGGTTTGTGCTGATGGCTAACCTGGCGGTACATGACAAACGCGCAGCGGTAAAGGATTTTCGCCCCTTCTTCAATTTGATCAAGCAGAACTGCGATGATGATCGCAACTTTGTCAAAAAGGCAGCTACCTGGGCGCTGCGCCAGATCGGCAAGCGCAGTGCCACACTCTGTCGCGAGGCAATCGCGGTTGGGGAAGAACTGCTAGCCTGCGATTCAACGGTATGTCAATGGGTGGCCCGGGATGCGCTCCGCGAACTTCGCAGCGATAAAGTACAGCAGCGATTGTTCGGTAAGTAGAATGCGTGACAGGCAATCTGACCGACTGCCGAAGTCGGTTGACCTCAAATCAATGTCATTCAATGTCGATACCTGATACGACCAAGCATCCCATCATCATGTTCGACGGGTTCTGCAACTTCTGCAACGGCCTGGTCAATTTCATTATCAAGTATGACGAGAAACGGCGATTCCGATTTGCGGCGCTCCAGTCCGATGCCGGCCGGGCGGTGAAAGCCAATTTTCAGGTGCCGGAGAGCTACGCCGACTCGGTTGTCCTGATCTACAAACAACGCGTCCTCTATAAGTCGAGTGCGGCGTTGCGGGTGTTCAGGCTGTTGGGCGGTGTCTGGAGTTTCCTGATTCTATTTCTAATTGTCCCCCCCTTCATGCGTGACTGGATCTACGACTTCATCGTGCGCAATCGCTACAAGTGGTATGGTAGTCGGGAGAGTTGCCGCATCCCGACGCCGGCGGAACGTGAATTGTTTCTCTGAGCACGAACCGTGTCGGGTCACTTCCGGCAGTCAACTCACCAATAGATGAAGGGCGGATTCAGGGGTGAATCCGCCCTCTCACTAACCTAACGACAGTGTTTGATTAGTTTCTCAAAGGTGCGCCGCAAATGCTCAACCAGGTTGGGCAGTCGCAAGGTTGTGGTCCCCCGCCGAAGATAAAGTTAACGATGTAGACAGCATCACTGATACTGACTGTGCAATCGCAGTTGGCATCGCCGGAACAGATCGCGTATGGCATCGGGGCTGGGCCGCCTCCGAAGATGTAGTTGATGATGTAGACGGCGTCGCCGATGCTGATGCTACCGCTGCCATCGGCATCACCCGGGATACAATCACAACCCGCCGGACAAATCACGTAAGCCAGATCGATCACGGTGCGGAGTATGCCGCCACCGTATGGGAACCAGTCAGCTCCGGCGTTCATACCCTGGAAGTGTCCGAGCAGGGCAGGCGCCGGATAGTTCACTTCCTCCACAGGCACCATAGCTCCGGGTGGCACAACCGGCGCGCAGAGATAGGGATCATGCTGGATCTGGTTGTGCGGGCCACTGATGTTGTTGGCATCATTGTGTACCGTTCCGCCATGCGCGGCACCCGCCGGAGGTTCACCCTCAAGTGCATCAAGGAATGGATCAGACACACAGAGCTGGCGCAACTCATTCTGCGTGCAGACACCCGCAACCGTGACATAGTGGCTGCCGATGTAGTTCCAGTGTGAGCCGAGATCCTCATAGAAGCTCAGGTAAAGAATCACATCCTGACTTTGCAGGACCTGGTCCCGGATCAAGTCGAAGCTTGGGTCAACATAGAAGGTGTCAGAATAGTCTGGCTGCATGCCGTGTGCCGCCAGGTACGCCCGGAAGCCGGTCTGCAGGTCTCCCGGATGCGTTCCTCCCAGGCCGCCCGGATTCGTGTTCAGGTAGTTCATCGCCAGGTCGTTAATGAACGGCTGGACATTGGCTGTATCGTGATCATCCCAGGGTCCGTAAGCTCCGACAAGCGGGTAGTTATCGTTGACAACTCCCGAACCGAACGGTCTCGGATCAACGGGCGCGGTCTCGAATTTCGAATCAAACCACCAGATGCAGTTCGCCAGCGCAGCAGGTCCATCGTGCGACCAATGCTGGTTGTTATCTACCCAGTTGATCTGCTTCTGGTCGAAATCAGGCATACCTTGTGGCGCGTAATCCAGGTAGGGCAGCTTGTAAAAATCGCAGGTGTCCGGCTCGAACGGCCCCCCCGTGATTACAAACGAAAGGTCGAGTGACTGCTGACCGATACACTCATGGCTGATCATCCCGAACGGGATGTCGAAGTTCTCGCCCCGCACATCGATCGACACCCACTCCGGATTGTAATCAGGAATTGTCCAATCGAAGATGTAGTGGCCGGGCTCAACCGGACCCAAGTAGAGGGTCTGCCTGCCGATGTAAGCGCTTTCATCAACTCCCGGCAGCGGCGGCACACGTGGATCAGGCTCCGGGTTACCCAGTAACGACCAGATTGCCGTTGACCAGTTCACCGCTAACTCAAGGAAGCTCGGCAGACCGGGCTCGGCCATGAAGACATCATATTCGATGTGAATCACCTTGAAGCGATCTTCCCTGTACGGGTGATCGTAGAACCAGATGTTCCACCAGTCGGTATCCGGGTAGTAATACCAGCCTTGTCCATAGGCGCCACTACCGCCACCATTCGCGAAGACGCCGCCCGGCAAAATGGTGATGCCAAAATCATTGATGATCGGAACGGAGGGCTCATACATCTCCTGCCAATTCAATGTTCCCCACATTGCCCAGACCGCGTCGTCATTCCAGTGGTCGAGTGAAGATTTCCACCCCCAAACCGTACCCTGCGGATCAACAACGATGGCCGAGATGTTCAGCCAGTAGATTGTCCCCTCTTCCTGCACGAACCATAAGTCCTCAGGAAGTAAAACGTTGTATTGATAGTACGCCTGATGATCCTGCGCTATCACCTCTCCGGTGGCTGGATCATACCAGCCCTCGAGTGCAGGCGTATCGACCGGCCTGACTGTCGTGAACTGTAACACGTCCGCTTCCCACAGCGTTGCCCCCGGCATGCTGAACCCGGTGGGACTCTGTTCAGCCGGAATGTCGGAGTGGATGCTCAAGAAGAGCTGCACCATCTGTCCTTCGATGCCTCCCTTCCACGCACCCCAGAAATGGACATCTCGAACGAAGCCGGTTTCGGAACACTGCCAGTCATCGGCAAGCACCAGCGGTTGAGTGGCATTCACCGCCCAGCCGGTCTCATTCGGCAGTTGCGGAAAGTGCATCTTGTGGCCATCTGCCGGATCCCAGTCGGCGGCCAGCGGGAGGTGCAACAGTAGTGCCAACCCCACCGCTATCAGTATAACTTTCTTGCTCATCGCTCTTCTCGATCTCTTTCCCCATAATTCTTCCTGTCACGGACTTTGATATTCTGACATCTGCAATGACCGGCCAGGCGAGCATCCCTCAAGGCGTCAGCACCCGACCGGAAAATGAATAAGTTGATTCACCCTACCTGCCCTCCTCTCGAACCAGGTGAGGATTTCACGCGAGTCAGTGCTCGCGGCTGCGATAAATGGGATTATTCGTGCGAGAAGTGAATTTGTCAGCAAACCTACTGCAGTGGTAAACTAACACATCAGATGCAGGAGTGTCAATAGTAAACGTATACCTGTGAATCCAAATTAAGACTGCATTGATCTGAGATTGTGCGACCGGAGCGCCAATTACAGCAATGAAAAAAGCCTGAAGCTTGCGCTCCAGGCTCTTATCTCAACCCATAACCCTGTAATGTCTTTAGAAAGTCAATCCGAATGAAAAGCGGTGAACATCCTCAAGCCGGCCGAAATCTGACCACGCATAGTTGACCGCCATCAGCGAACGGTCCCAGATCGGTAGATTCACACCTGCTCCCAGCGCCAGTCCTTCCTCATCATAGTTGAGCTTGTAACCGCCACGCAGGAAGAACATCTCGTTGAACGCTACTTCCGTTCCGACGGAGGCCTGTTGCTGATAGTCGGAAGGATCACGCGCCTCGACCGACATCGTCAGCCTCGTCTTCTCCCCCGGATACATATCGTAGGCTGCGCCGATGCGGAACATCAGCGGCAGATCGTAAGAATCAACATCGTAGACGCCACTGGCGTCGTCGTAGCTGTCGTTGCCTTCAGCCGGATTGTAGTTGAAATTCAATTCCGAGCCGGAGAACTTCATTTCAGGCCCCAGGTTCGAAATGTTGATTCCCAGCCGCAGTTGCTTGAACCCCGGCTCGAGCAGGGTACCGAAATCGAATGCTATCCCTGAAGCGGTTTCTTCGGAGATTCTCTCGGAGACGTACTTGGCGCTCAGGCCGAACGAGAAAAAGTCGGTCATTTGCTTGGCATAGCCGAGACCGATCGCATAGCTTGAGACGGAATAGAATCCGTGCGTTCCGTTGGGCTCGTCAATTGTCGTAACCTCGATGTCACCCGAACTGAGCGCAGTCACGGATGCACCGATCGAACCAAAACTGGTCGGCCTGGCGAACGCGAAATAATTCAGGTCGACTCCGGAGATCCAACTGATGTTGGTGAACTCCAGAGATGACTTCTGCAGGGTCGCCATCGCTGCCGGATTCCAGTACATGGAGTAGGCATCCTTCACCATCGCGACAGAGGCTTCCCCCATCGCGGTATACTTCGCCCCCACTCCGATCTTCAGAAACTGGGCGCCGGCAGTACCAACTTTGGAGAAATCATCTGCCATCGCGGCGACCGAGAGAGCCAGCACCAGAAATATGACCAGTAGTATTCTCAGAAACTTCATATCAATACTCCTCATGCTCTCCCTTACTTGATCACCGAGAACTTGCCGATCTTCTCGCCAACTTCAGAATCAACGTGATAGAAGTAGAGTCCCGGTGCGATACCCTGGCCATTCTCGGTCAACATGTCCCAGACGCAGGTTCCACTTCCGGAGTGTTCGAGCGTCCGCAACAGATCGCCGGCAAGGGTATAGATTCTGATCGTTGCCGTCTCGGGCAGATTTACGAATTCAAGGCGCCGGAAACCGACATCGCGTTCCCAACTGGCACGCGCGATGTAGGGGTTCGGCACCGCTCTGATTCTGTCAAGTTGGCTGGCGGCCGCTTCCTTATTGATGCCGGGCGTGGTGTAGGTGAATCTGTCGTTGGGACCATTCAGAGGCGCCCCGCCGATCTCAAATACATCACCATTCTTGAAATCTATGTCGCCCGTATCGAAACGGAAGAACCACGAGAAGAAGTATGGGAATCCCTCCGGATGAGGTGAGCCGTCATACGGTATGTTTACTATCGAGATATAGTCGCGGTTTGCCGGATCCCAACCCGGAGTCGAGCCGTCGATGTGGAATATCTCGGCGATTACCTGCTCGCCGGTTTCCATATTCCAAACTTCAAACGGAAGGTCGATCGGCGTCACATCATCGTAGAGGGAGTAACCGACCGATCCGGTCGCGGTGAATCTTAACTGGTAGGTCGGCCGAAAATGCATGTCACCGCCAATCGGGAATCCGAAAGCTTCACCCATCGGACCGTAAGTGTAGCCGAGGTGCAGGGTAGTGTCACCCGCAACAGCAAACCCGACCTGGTCATAGTAGGCAGCTTCGCGTTCCCCGTTGTAAACGAAGAGCTGTACCCCATCGACTACCGGCGCGAGGGCCTCGTCACCCGTCTGATCGGTGAGACCATTCGCGACCGTATCACCGCTCGAAGCATCGAGCACGAACCACATGGTCTCGAAGGGGTCATCCATGAATCCGATCTCATAGCTGGAACCTTTCATGGCGGAGGGATCAAACAGCGTGGGCACGACATAACCCTCCGAAATCGGTCCAGCACCCTTCGCCGTATGCTGCAAAGTCATTTCAACATCATAGTAACCGGCCGGGTCGGAGCGCGGGATCACCTTGCCCGCATTGACATCCTCACCGGGGCGACCGTAGGCGGTCTGCAGCGAGCCGATACCGAGTGCGCTGTCGCCATTGTCAAACGCAACCACCGAGTACCAGTACTCGTAGCCGTTGGTCAGGTTGGTATCGACGAAAGTGTGCGGAATCGGATCGCTGGCATCCTCGACTCGCCAGATGGCAAGCGGAACGTAGTCCGGTCCCAGCGAGCCGTCGGGGTTGCGGACCAACTGTCCCCAACTCAGGCCACGATCGGACGAACGGTAAACCTTGTAACCGGCGAAATCCTGCAATCCAGACATCGGGTCGGTGCTCATAATGGCATCGCGATTCCACGAGAGCCTGGCTTCCCTGCTTCCTGCAACTGCGGACAGCACGGGAGCATTGGGCGGCGTTGGCCCGATGAAATTGTTCTGATAGAGTGAAAGCGCGATCTGCGATTTGCTTCTAAAATCAGCCTCGTCATATCCGGCAATCAGCGCATAAACGATCCGGACTGTGGCGCCCCGCATCAGCTCGATCCCGGAAGTCGCCTGCACGTAATACTGGTCTGTCGGCGGCAGCGTCTCCTCAAAAACATGCTCGCTGATGTAGGCGTACTTTTCATTGTCTCTGGTCGATACGATCTGCTCCCACTCGCCGGTACGGAAGGCGGTCATGCCGATATTGTTGGGTGTTTCGATGTAGCGTGTGCCCATCACACCGGTGACGACATTCGCACCCCAACCGACATCGTAGCCGTCGGCATCGTACGTCCAGGCCAGGTTGAGTGATGTATCAGATGCGACCAGATCTCCGAGACGACCGTTCTCGCCGGTGCCGTCGGGACCGCCGATATCGAAGTCACAGTAGAGCCCGAAGGCGAAATCGTGGTAGTCGAAATCGCTGCGATTGGTGATCTGCAGTTCGACGAAGAGGATATCCTCATTATAGCTGTAATTCCATTGGTAAACTGTCTGCACCATTTCGATCCCGAGCAACTGACCACCAAGAGCTTCATCGTTGAAGCGGTAGATGCTCTCCTGCTGCGAGGTCGGACCGCCGCTGTAAAACTGCTCGGAGATCGGATCCCACACCTGGTTGTAGACCCACGCACTCTGCTCCGGGTCCCAGATGCGCCAACCATTGGCAGGATGCCCGAGCCCACTGCCTACAGTATCGCTCGGATCGTAGTCGTACCTCTCGGTATCGGTCGAGAGCCGGATGATCGGCTCAGTCGCCGTAGCGAGGTCGACGATCGGTGCAAAGTCGTCGTCGGTATCCGCTAACAAAGTGTCAGCGCCGTCGACGGTCGCACCCATCCAGTACTTGATCTCCGCGAGATAGTTGTGTCCCGAACCCTTGGGCCACTCTCCAGACGGGAAACCGAGATGACTCAGGCCACCAATCGTTCCCCAGTTAGAAACGGTCGTGCGAATATTACCCTTGTCATGAGTGATTCTGTCCTGCAACTCCGGTGAAGGTACCTGCACCTCCTGAGCAGCAGCGAACAACTCCGAAGTGCTCAGACAAACCAGTGTCGCCAGGACTACCAGCATGACCGGCAGAGTTCTGGACCTTCCTTGAAATACACTCATCTGCATATCTGGTTTAGTTAACATCTTATTGCCTCCACCATCCTGGTCTGCCTAAAACATCCATTCCAGACCCCAGTGGATGCGACGTGGTTGATCAAAGTTCTGAGGGTCGTTCATGATCAATGCCTGAAGCGCATTTACGTCTTCGATAGTTGCATCCCCCGGCGGATCGCTGGTGAGCTCAAAGTCGTATCCATCGTAGTCGGGCAGGCCGGTACGCGAGTAGACATTGATCACGTTGCGGCGATCGAATACGTTCACGACATCGACGAAGAACCTGACGAAGTTATCCTTCGAGAAATAGTAGAGGTCCTTATCGAAGCGGAAGTCGAGTCGGTAAACTGCGGGCATGCGGCCCTCGTTGACCTCACCCAGCCGGACGCCATCCTGATCCGTTCTGGTGTAGGGCATGCCGCTGCCGTATGTGAAGAGCGTATTCGCGCTCCAGCCTGACGGCAGGCGCAACCCCATGAAGGTCGGCCTCTCATAGAACGGGACCGTGTAGCTGGCGCTCACGTTGAGCGTATGGCGCTGGTCAAATGCCAGCGGGAACTCGGTCACCGGGAGCACAGGAGCGTCGTCACCCTGGTTGAAATAATCATAGTAAAACTCGTTGGCATCCGACGAATTGCCTTCGGCGATCATGTACGAGTAATTGATGAATCCCGAGAGATTCGAACCACCCTGCTTGGTGAGCGAAAAATCAAGTCCCTTCACCGAGCCGTAGTCACCGTTGATGTAATGCGTGTAGCCACCCGCCGGGGTCTCGATAAACTCGGTCGATACGAGGTTGGAGACATCCTTGTAGTAGGTGGTCGCAGTCAGTTTCATGTCGTCGGACAACCTCTGGGTGACACCCAACTCATAGGAGATCGTCCTCTCCGGTTCCAGGTCAGGATTGCCGTAAATCGGCAGCCCCGTCGTGAGATCACCCTGCAGATTCGTGAACATGTGCGGATAAGCCGGCACCTGGTAGTAGTAACCATAATTCACATGGAACAGGGTGTTCTCCGAAACCGGGTGCGAGAAGCCGATACGCGGCGAGACATGTGTCTTCGACGCGGAGCGTATCTTGAAATCCTTCTGCACCGGATCATTCCAGTAGTCGACCTCGGCATTGAGGTAGTCGAGTCGGAGACCGGCGTTGATAATCATGTAGCCAAGCTCGATCTTGTCCTGCATATAGGCCGCGGCGTAGCTCGGTCCGACATCATACTTCTCGCCGTATGGGCGAACGTTGAAGAACTGCTTGTTGTCCCACAGCAGCCGATTCTGTCTGAACTCGGCTCCGATCGAGAGCTGATGATACTTGCTTACCTGTGAGAGTATGTCGAACCCGGCTGACTTGTAAGATGACTTGCGGTCGAGATAGTAGGGATAAAACGCCGTATCCGCCACGTAACCGACATACTGATATGCCGAATCGGGCAGGTAGTTGTCCTGGATCGTGCCGTTGTAAAGCCCGTTGGCATCCTCCGAGTATCCCGGCCACTGGTTCCAGTAGAGGTCAAAGAGATGATCGGGAGCCAGCTTCGAGTGCGTCTCGAAATAACCGGCCTTTACGGTGAACATCGTGTTCGTCGAGAGCTGCATCGTCGCGCTCCCACCGAAACGTTGGGCATCCCGTTTAATCATACCGGAGTTCTCGAGCGCGAAGTCATACGAAAGCCCGTTGACATCACGGTGATCGTACGCCTGTTGTTCGGCATTATAGATATTCGAGTAAAATGTCATCTTGAGACTCTGCCACGGACGAACCGAGAGCTTGGAAGTAATGGTCGTGCTCTCGTTACGATTGTGTGGCAGATAGCCGCCGTCATGGTTGTATTCGACCGAGTTGAAGAAGGAAGCCCTGTCTGTCGGCGCGAAGGGCAACGGTCCGGAGAGGTTGAATACGCCGTAGTAGTCTTCGGTGCGCGAGATCTTGCCGAAATCACCGGAATTGACATCGTACTTCTTCGAAGCACCATCGGCGAACTTGAACTTGCCGTGATAGCGACTGCCGCCCTCCTGGGTCAGTGCGTTTACCACGCCGGAAAGCGCTTCACCATAAGCAGCCGAGTAACCACCAGTGGTCAGGCTGATTGTCTCCAGCGCATCGGGTGAGATTCTCGTTCCGGCGGCGCCGCTGAACTGATCCTCGACCGGCATGCCATCGAAGTAGTAAGTCACTTCGCCGATACGGCCACCACGCACGTGCAGGTTACCGTTGTTGTCCGAGACGGTACCGTTCATGCGCAACAGCACCTGAGCGATGTTTCTCGTATTCGGCTGAGTTTCGATCTCTTCCTTGGTTAAGGTTCTGACCGAAGCTGTCTCGTCCTTCTGAATCAGAGGACGCTCGGCGACGACGGTCACGACGGAATCCATCTGTATCGCCACCGGCTGCAGCCTGATCACTACCGGCGTAGTGAGATCGAGCAAAACCTGGAGATTCGAGTGAAGTTCGGTTTGATAGCCGATCAGTTGCACTGCAAGTTCGTATGACGCAACGGGCAGATTCAGGATGTAGAATTCGCCATCAAGATCTGTTACAGTGGTGATTGACTTTCCCACGATCGAGACGGTCGCACCGGCGAGCGGCTCTCCGCTTTCTGCCGAAACCACTCGACCCGATATCTTGCCGGTTGTCCCGCCGAACAGCGCTGATGATACCAGCACCGTCAGAGAGAGAATGAGGGCCACCGGAGCCCATTTGACTTTCAACCGAGAGTATCTCATGATCCGTTACGCCCTCCGGTTAATCAGCAACCTGCAGATGCGCAGGCACACGGACACAAACACGAATTGCCGTGATGGCACGGCGACAGTTTGAGCCTTGACTAATGCTACTTTTCATCAAATTCATCCTGACCCGAAGATTCTTTGAAACCATGGTCAGCAGATTGTTCTGGTAAATTGTATCGGCGAGGTGGAAAAGTTTTTAACTGATGGCCTGCCCCTTTTGCAGAAAAATCTGTGACCCCGATCTGCGCAAACCCGCATCTGAACTGGGTATTTGAGCGTCGCGGGCGATGGCGTTTCACCCCGATTGTTCCAGTTTGATGCGATCGAATATCGACAAAACAGGTCACGGTACCGATTCCAGCTTTTTCTGTTCCACTCTGGAAAGTTTGGCGCACGACACTATAAAGCTGCTGCTACCCAAACCGATAAGAATGGAGGTGGGTTGATTTCACTGCCGGAAAATTGACATACGAACTCTTCCCACATTGCAGGCCGATTTGACGGCGGAGACCGGAACACCTCTCGTCGAGAACATGCAAATTTGCAGGGTCTCTGTCAGCAAACGGGCTCGATGCAGGCACACGCAACCAAGTCTTAACCATTACCGGATCACCAGCCGCGACGTTACGGCGGGTTTGCTCGTGCATGCGTCGACCGAATGGAGGGTTTGACCTTTGCCCGCTATTTTATCTCGACTGACATATCTTCTGAAGCGGCAGGCCCCGACGCCCATAGAAAACCTGCGCGCGCCATCAGGACAGGACCTGTCAAGATGATGCGTACCCGGTTTTTCTGTCGCGTCGCCGTCTATATGTTGATAGCCAGCGTCGTCGCCTGTTCCCCCGCTCTCGCCGGGAAACGGGTCGCCTTGATCTATGCCGACTCCACGAGCTACACGCTGCGCACCATTTCCGGCATCAGCTGGAGCCTCGCCAATGCCCTGCCCGATTGCGAAGTGCTGGAGTGTTATCAGCCTGAACTCCCCCAAAACTGCATTGATAAGATTAAGTCGAAAAAGCCCGATGTCCTGGTGACGATCGGAACGAACGTAACCAACTTTGCGCGTCAGAACTTCCCCGACTATCCGATTGTCTTCGCCAAAGTGCTCAACCCGATCGAATCGGGCTTCATCAAGTCCTGGGACAGTCCGGGGAGCCGCGTTACCGGCGCCGCGCTCGACATCCCGGCAACTCAACAGGTCGCCCAGTTCCTTTCGATATTACCCGGTCTGCATCGAATCGGTATGATCCACACTGCGCAAACCCGGCGCCTGCGTGACGAGGCCGAAAGCGCCTGCAACGCACACGGCATCTCTCTGGTCTCAATCGAGATCGAGTCGACGCGCGAACTACCCGCCGCTCTCGACAGCCTTTGTGGAATTGTGGATGGTTTCTGGACTGTTGCGGATGAGATGCTCGCTTCGCCGCAGTTCGTTCGCTATATGGTAATGGAGACGATGCGCTACGGAGTTCCGATCATGGGCTTCAATCGCAACTTCGTGCAAAACGGCGCGCTGCTCTGCCTGGAAGCTGATTACAAGTTTATCGGCAGGCAGGCCGGCGAGATAGTGGTGCAAGTAATAAAAGGGGCTGATCCGGCAGATATCAAACCCACCGTTCCCGACATCGTCTACCTCTACCTCAATCTCAAATCGAGCAACCTGCTCAAAATCGACCTGGCCCCCGAATGGATCAGTGTCGCGCGGGAGACCTTCTGATGAACCGGCAACGAATTTCAGAGAGAATGGGACTGCGCTGGCGACTGATCATCGGTGTCAGCAGCCTGCTCGTGGCCAGTTCATTGCTGCTGTCAGTCTTCCTGCTGAACGAATTCTCCGACGCAGCGCATCAGAGCCTCGAAGAACGTGGTAGCTCACTCGCGCGCAACTTCGCCCACAATGCCGAGTTTGGCATCATGCTCGAATTGGATGAGGACCTCGAACAGCTGATCGATGGAATGCTAACCGAGCGCGATATCATGTTCGCGCAGGCGTTCTCCAAACAGGGACAGTTGCTCGTGCGCGGTATCAACCACGATTTCATCCCGCTCCCGTTTGATACCGAAAATCTTACCCTCAACGCCGAGGAATACGACTTCAATACCGACCAGCAGGTCGCCTTCAAGTCGCTCGATGCCGATGGCGACGCCAGCGGGCTGGAGATCGTCGCGCCGGTCTACTCACAGACCGCGAATATCTCGAAGGAGCAACTTGGCAGCGCCACCCTGAGCCATGATCATAAAGGCAGCGGGGAGGTCATCGGGTATGTTCGTATCGGAATGAGTCTGGAAGCGACCGAGAAGAAGATTGCAGCGACGCAGCAGATGGTGATCTATTTCACCCTCCTGCTGGTCATGCTTGGAATCCTGCTTTCCGTGACGTTGGTCAAGATGCTCGCCAGCCCGATCAATACACTGGTGGAGACAACCGAGAAGATCGCGGCAGGCGATCTGGGCCAGCGCGCCTCGGTGAAAGCGGATGCCGAGTTGGAACGCCTGGCGATCGCGTTCAACACGATGTGCGACTCGCTGGAGAAGACCCAGCGCGAGCTTGAGGTGCACAACCAGAACCTCGAACGCAAAGTGAAGGAACGTACTCGCAAGCTCGAAGAAGCGCAGAAACAGGTGATCCAGTCAGAAAAAATGGCAGCCGTCGGTCAGCTGGCGGCGGGAGTGGCGCACGAGCTGAACAACCCCCTCGGCGGTATCCTCGGGTATGCGCAATTCGCAATGGAGCAGTTGAAGAACCTGGAACTGGGCGAGGAGAAAGCCCGTGGATTCGAACGCTACCTCTCCGATATCGAGGTGCAGGCGCGTCGCTGCAAGATGATCGTGAAAAACCTGCTCAAGTTCAGCCGCTCTTCCGATAAGTCGGAATTCGGTGTCGTCGATGTCAACGCGGCCCTGGAGGAGACATTCGTCTTCACCTCTCATCAGCTTGGTATGAAAGATATCGAGCTCGAGACCAGCCTGCAGGAGGATTTGCCGCCGATCAAAGGAAACGTAAATCTGCTGCAGCAGGTGTTCACGAATATTCTGATCAACAGTATGCAATCGATGCCGGAAGGTGGAAAACTGACCGTGGTAACCCGAACGAATCGCCCCGTCGGCGAGTTCGGCGGCTCGGTCGAAGTCGCTTTCACCGATACCGGAACCGGTATTTCAGATGATATCAAATCGAAAATCTTCGAGCCGTTCTTCACGACGAAGAAAGTGGGCGAAGGTACAGGCCTGGGCCTCTCCGTGTCATACGGTATCGTCCGCGACCATGGCGGTGATATCAAGATCGACTCTAAGGTCGGAGAGGGCTCAACTTTTACTGTCGTTCTACCGATTCTAAAACAGACAGCGAAAACGGCTACTGTATAGCGAACTGCTGAACGAAATCCGCAGCGCAACCGGTAGCAGACCGAGAAACGAATCGAAACAACAGCCGGGAATGTATGACAGCAAATCAGCGAATCATGATTGTGGATGACGAAGAGGTCATGCGCGACTTTCTGCTGGAAGTGTTCGCGGAGAACAAACCGATTGGTGCCGACAGCGCCGAAACCGCTCTCGAATTGCTCCAGCAGAATGAAGTCGATCTGATCATCACCGACCTCAAGATGCCGGGCATGGATGGCCTATCGTTGCTGAAGCAGGTCAAGAAACAGAATTCGAAGATTAAGGTGATTGTTGTCACGGGCTATGCTTCTCTCCAGACTGCATCAGACTGTATCCAGGCAGGTGCATCCGACTTTCTGAAGAAGCCCTTCTCCATTGCGCAAATCAGAAACGCAGTGGCGGAAGCCGTCAAGTGATGACAGATCATCATAGCGTTGTTGAAACAACAAGCTGAACGAGCCTAAAATGGACAAGCGCAATGGCAAGGAGGTCGACAAGAGGACGATCAAATCTGTTCTCGTGGTCGACGATACCGATATCATCCGAACCCTCCTTGTGGATGTCCTGCGGACCGATGGTTACGTAGTTGATCACGCCGACAATGGCATAGATGCCGTCAGGATGGCAACGGACAATCAGTACGACCTGGTCTTTACCGACATGCACATGCCGAAGCAGAATGGCCTGGTAACCGCCAGCAAACTTAACGAACTCAACCCGCAGACTATGGTCATCGTCACCGACAGCTATCCTGACAAGCTGCAGGAAGTCGAGATGCATGACAACATCGTAGGGACAATCTGTAAGCCGTTCGACCTGGCAGAGCTGAGATCATTGCTCAATCACGTCGAAGGGCTCGCAAGCGAACGAATGAATCCGAAGCCGGAGGAAGAGTCATCGCCAGCGACACTGCAAAAATCCTAATCGTCGATGACGAAGAAATCGTCCTGAGCTTTGCCAGCGACGCGCTCTCGACCGTCGGGCACGAAATCCATGCGACGACGAACCAGAAAGAGGCGCTCGGCTGGATCGAAAACGAGAAATTCGATTTTCTGCTCACCGACATCAAGATGCCCGATATCGACGGTATCCGCCTTGCGCGAGAAGCCCTCGAACGCGATCCGGAACTCGGCATCCTCTTCATGACCGGATACGCCGACGTCGAAACCGCCAAACAGGCAATCGAGACAGGCGCCTATGACTATATCATGAAGCCGTTCGAACTGGCGGAAATCCGCAATGCCGTCGGCGCAGCGGCGACCAAGCGCAAGGAACTCCAGAAGAAGCAAGGCACGCGCGGACTCTCCCATCTCGCCGACCTGATGGGCGCACTCTACACGGTGGGGAACTCCGATTCGCTCATCCGGTTGATTCTGCGCTTCGCGCTCTACCACTTCGGTTTGAAATCAGGCGCCGTCGTGTTCTTCAACAAATCGGAAGAATCGATCAATATCGCCGTGAATTCTGACTCCGAAGAGGTCACCTACGCCACCGAGAAAAACGTTCGCTCGGAGGATTATCCGTATGACCTGATGGAGGGGAGCGAGGTCCAGTGCTGCGGTAACCTCCTCGATCACAGCGCGCTCGCGGGTATCTTTAAGTATGATTCCTTCAAGGAGATCAGAGAAACGTTTGCCCGGCGCGTCGGCAACTATTGCATCTTCTCGCTTCCGTCGACAGAGAATCTCAAGCTGGTGTTGATCATCCATAGCACCGACGAGATTTCCGTCACCGAGGTCGATCGCCAGATGCTTACGGTGCTATTGAGTCTCAGCTCGATTTCGCTGGAGAACCTGATCCTGCTCGAAGAAGCGCGCTCTGCGATGAATCGCCTGGAGGACTTCAAAGACCACCTCATCGGCGTGGAACGAGTCGCGACGCAGGGGATGATGTCATCGGAAATCGCGCATGAACTCAACAACTACATTGCGATCATCTTCTCGAACATCGAGTTGTTCGAAATGAAGAGCAAGGGGCAATACCCTGAGGAATCGAAGAAATATATCGAGAATGTGAAGAACAATATCAATCGGATCGAGAAGTTCACCAACTCACTCTCCGCCGCAGGACGAATGATGACGAAGAGGCAGTCGGCGGATCTCAACGAGATGATCAAGGAGACGGTGACGTTCGCCCGACACCAGCGCCGCTTCCGTCACGTCAATATCGAGTTCAGCGCGGATACCGGCCTGCCGGAAGTTTTCATCGACGTCTCCCAACTTCAACAGATTATCTACAATCTTCTCAACAACGCTGCCGATGCGATAGATAAGAGTCGCAAGGACGGCTTTATCAGGATCGAAACCAAGTATGACGCCGAAGAAAACGAATTCGAATTGTCAGTAACCGACAACGGCAGCGGATTCAGTAAAGAGAATCTGAAGAAGGCGTTCAAGGACAGGTTCACGACCAAGCAGGAAGGTCACGGCTTTGGTTTGACAGTGTGCCGGAAGATCATCAAAAACCACGGCGGCAACGTCACCGTGCAATCTGAGGAAGGCAACGGCGCCCATATTGTCATTACAGTCCCCTGTGTCGACCCGAAGACCAGTGAAGGAGCAGCCGCGGATACCACCCTCGCCAGGCAGCTTTCCCAATAGCCCCGCTTTATTCGTTTTCAGTTGATCATAGTCTCATTAACTCGGCAGACGACCGCCCGCTCTAGCGCGGTCCTCATGAGAAGCCTGAGCAGGAGGATGAACCTCCTCCGCTGCTGGAACTGCCGAACACCGAGAACAGTTTACTGACTTTGCCTGAGCCGCAATGTGGGCACTTCTGCTCATCAGCCAGTCGCTGGTTGAGCACGAGCGCCTCGAATTTCTCACCGCACTCCAGGCACTGATATTCATATACCGGCATGGTTAGCCACTCTCCTGGCCCTGCTTGCTCCTGGTTCCCTTCGAGAAATTCAGCCCGAGCACCGCACCGATTAACGCACCGTAAAGCGTAGATACGATCGGAGAAGAGGTAATGGGGCAGCTCCCGCTGGTACAACCGACGGTGGCATAGTAGATGTAGCCTCCGGCGGCAAGCAGCACCGTGGGAATCAGGATGGTCAATACACGTTTCATCTTCAGAATCACTTTCACAGCTTACGAGTCGATGCGCTCGGCACCGATCTCCGCCATATAATACTATCGGTTCGCCTGTCAGCCAATAGAAACAAGAATAGAAGGACGATGTTCCGCGCAACCGGCCCGGAACTGCTTTCCGGCACCCCGAACCAAAAAAGACCTTGCCGTTCAGCATCTTACTGACTATCGTCGAATCGCAATGGCGGAGCGAATGAAACTACATCTCAAGAGGATTTCGGTATGGCCGGTGGTCAAAGTGACCTTCCTGGTCTCGCTCGTCCTCGGGTTTATCCTTGGCCTGATTTATGCCATGTTCGTGGGATTCTTCCTTGCGCTCGGCTCAGCGATGCAGTCGGCTTACAACGCCGAAGAATTCGGGATGGCCTCCGCAGGGATAATGCTCGTCTTCATGCCGATCTTCTTTGCGTTTTTTACCGCTATTGCGTACACGATTATGGCTCTTGTTTGTACGCTCTGTTACAACTTCGTAGCGCGAACGATGGGTGGAATCGAGTATGATGTCGAGGTGCTCGAATCTACTCGAGGCGACGTTACCTCTACCGGCCGGTTCCAGTCACCCCCGCCCCCGTCGACACCGCCGCTGCCCGAGAGGCCGGATGCCGGGGCGAGTGATCCCGGCAGGCAGGATCCACCGGGCGATTACGACATCTAATTCAGATCCGCGGAAAGATTACCTATGAGTGAGAGTTCAGCCAATCAGGTCAAGGTACGCATTGCACCCTCGCCTACCGGTTATTTTCACGTGGGCACGGCTCGTGCCGCCATCTTCAACTGGCTCTACGCCAAACACACCGGCGGCAAATTCCTGCTCCGTGTGGAGGATACCGACCAGGAACGGTCGCAACAGCAGTATATCGAAGTAATCCTCAGCGGCCTGAAATGGCTTGGCCTCAACTGGGATGATGAAATCGTCTATCAGTCCCAGCGCCTCGATCATTACAAACCATTCGCCGAGCAGCTCGTCGCTGCCGGTCGAGCATATCGCTGCTTCTGTACTCCGGACGAACTCGATCGCAAGCGCGCCGCTGCGCAGAAAGCCAAAGAAGATTATCACTACGATCGCACCTGCCGCGAACTGGCGGAGGCCACGATCTCCAAGAACATCGAGTCCGGAATGCCGTTTACGGTTCGACTCAAGGTTCCGACGCATGGTACCGCTTTCTTTGAGGATGCCGTCCTGGGCCGTATCCAGAAGGAGTACACCGATCTGGATGACTTCATCATCCTCAAGAGCGACGGTAACCCCCTCTACAATTTTGCCGTCGTGGTGGATGACCACGACATGGGCATCACGCACGTGATCAGGGGCAACGACCACGTGAACAACACATTCCTGCAGAAAGAAATCTATCTCGCTCTCGGTTGGGAGTTGCCGGTATTCGCTCACGTGCCGCTGATTCTGCGCATGGATAAGAGCAAGATGTCGAAACGCAAGGGCGATAAGAGCGTCGACCAGTACCAGCACGAGGGCTACCTCCCCGAGGCGATGTTCAATTTCCTGGCGCTGCTCGGTTGGTCTCCCAAGGATGATCGCGAGAAGATGACACGGCAGGAGATCATCACCGCGTTCTCCCTCGAAGGCATCAATAAGAATAACGCGATATTCAACCCGGAAAAGCTCACCTGGCTCAATAGCCAGTATCTAATGGACACCTCCAACCATGAGCTGGCCGAAATGGTTGCGCCTCTGCTTGTCGAGGCGGGACTGACCACCAAGTACTACCTGGAGACTCGCTGGCAATGGTTGATGAAAGTCGTTGGGATGCTCAAGGAACGTTGCAAGCTCCTGACCGACTTCGTCGAGTTGAGCCGCTATTTCTTCGAGGAGCCGGAGCAGTATGACGAAAAAGGTGTCAAGAAGGCATTCAATATCGACAGCGCCGGCTATCTCGCTCAGCTGGCGGATCGCTACCAAGCGCTCGAAGACTTCAACGAAGCGAAAGCCGAGGAGGAGTTGCGTGCCCTGGCGGAGAAACTCGAAGTCGGAGCGGGCAAAATCATCCATCCGGTGCGACTGGCGACCAGCGGCATGACCGGCGGACCCTCTCTTTTCGCCATGTTGGAAGCGATCGGCAAAGAACGCGTCGTTAAGCGACTGCGCGCCGCTATCAAGTACATCGAACGGATGGATGGGTAGCTGCTCCCCGTCGCGTCGTTTCCGATTAAGCTTGCCAAATTCACCTAGTATCGCCAAGATAAGATCGATCGGTGCTTCCTCCGATCGCTAGCACAGGAGGAAAGTGATGAGTGATAGCATTGCTGCGCTCGAGAAAGAGATTGAAATACTTGAGCAGGAATACGAGCAGGCACAGGCGCGCAAGATGTTCGACCCGCGCCAGGCGGACGTGCTGTACAAGAAGCTGAAGAAAAAGCGTAAAGAGCTCAAGGAGCTTCAGAAGAGCCAGGGCAAAGCAAAAGGAAAGTAGCCCGCTTCCAACCGGCCCTGCGGTTCGGATCAGCCGGACGCGAGGAGGTCATCCAACAGCGAACGCAGTTCGGCAACAACATCGTTGCCACGTCGATGGATGACAAAGAGCGCCTTCATGCCGTGGCGTGCATACAGCTTGCG
>JBECKX010000015.1:0-33970 GCA_040235515.1 Candidatus Zixiibacteriota bacterium | reverse complement strand
GGCTGCAACCGGGGCATTGTTCAATTGAATCGTAACTGTCGTCTCGCAGGTATCAGCCGCGCCACAGGCGTCGGTCGCGATCAGCTGCAGAACGTTGGCACCGACGACAGGAGTAAAGGTCACATCGGAGCCGCTCAGCGAACCACCGTTGACGACAGTGGATGTCAGGTTGCCGTCCGGGTCGGACGCGCTGAAGCCGGCCAGCGTGATATCGCTCAGGTCACAGACGAAAAGCGTAGTGTCATTCGCACACGAGGCCACCGGCGCGTTATTCAGGCCCACCGTAACCGTTGTCTGACATGTATCGGAGTTTCCGCAGGCATCGACGACCACGAGCGTGAGCAGATTCGCGCCAACAACCGGCGTGAAACAAACCTGGTTGCCGCTCAGCGTTCCGCCGATTGCGTAAACCGTATCGATGTCGTTATCAGCGTCGGTGGCGGAGAAACCATCCAGGCAAATCGAACTCAGGTCACAGACCTGCAGCGTCGTGTCACCGGGACAGTTTGCAACCGGCAACGCGCCCCCGCAAATCTCAACCACATACGGGTTGAACTGCGGCGTTGTCGCCGGCAGCGAGACGTTCGCCTGACCGTCGGACGCCGTGATATAGTATTCGAGCGAGTCACCACACTCAAGCTCGGATGCCGACACCGTGTAGCAGAAGAGCGAGTCTCCCGATGAGTGCGTCATATTTACTTCGGTGTAGCTGATTTCAGGCGTTATCCGATAGAAGAGCTTGACCACCAGATCATCTGCGTCGGTGTCAAGGTCGGTAGTCCAGAAACAGATATCGATATCGCCCGTTGCTGACTGACAGGTGTCACTGAGGGCGGAAGTACCCGGAGTCGGTGTCGGGTCAGGTGGCGCGAGTTCCTGGCAATAAGCCGTGTCGCAGGGCGTGCAAGCACCCATCCCACCCGGATTGTAGCAGACCGTCGATGCATGGATATCGCCGTTCTGCACAGAATCAAGGCTGGCGTAGCAGATGTAGTAACGGCTGCAAAGGCGTTCTTTGATCGAGTCGTAGATCGAGATCAGATCAGCGCTGGTCGGAGCGTGTGCCCAGGCACCGCCGCTACCGGCGGCAAATGCCTGCATCGCCGACGGATTAAAGTAGGTGTAATCGATCGGCCCCAGGTTGAACGTGAATATCGGTACGCTCCCGCTGAGGGCGAGATTGACGATCAGGGTTGAATCGTCCGCGTAGTTGTAGTCCGAAACACCATCCGGTGGCTGATTACAATACTGACTGCGATTCTCCAATCCGTCCGTGAACGCGATCACCGCTTTAGCGCCGAGTTCGAAGCGTGTGATATCGACACCTTTGTAAATGCCATCGAAGGCAGCGGTGAAGCCGCCCGCCGAGAGCGCATTGATCGCATTGTGAAGGGTCGTCTTGTTACTCGTGAATGGGGTGATAGTCCCGATGCAACTCGAATAGGGAACGATCGCCACGCGATCGAACGCATCCATGTTGTTGACGTAGTTGTGCATGGCCACCTTCGCGGAGTCAAGGCGATGATCGGTGGACATACTTCCCGAAACGTCAACGACGAAGCAAACGGAGGTAATGCACGAATCGGCAGTCAACTGCTGCACGGTGAAGTTCGAGATCGTATTGCCGTCCTGCTGCACACAGAAACTGTCGGCGGTCAATCCCGATATCGTGTGGCCCATATTGTCGAGCACCTCGACATACATACAAATGTCCGGAAATGCGGAGCAATCTATCTGAGAGATAGAGAGGGTTCCCGTTGTCATGGTAGATCGCGAGAGGTAACCATGAAGGTCAAACGCCGATGGATCCTGACTGACGCCGGCAACGTAGTTGGCCTCAACCCACGACGTATCATCCGGCATATCAATCGGAACCAAATCCGCGGCGGCGATTGATGGTATAGCCAGCACCAGGCAGAAAATCGCCAGTGCCAGCAGGGTACAGTAAGTCTTTGTCTTATTAGCCCCTGTTTTGACCGAAGCGGTCGGCGAGTGCAGTTCGCGACTACTCATTTTGACTCCCATTCGACAAAAGTTCCAAGAGGACACATATGTGTAAGGTTGCTATTTCTATTCAATGCCCGATCGCGTCACGGGCAACGAGTTCAGTCTAGCTTAATTTCGAATCGAGTCGAACAGATTGGGTCGAGTCAGTATTTCGGATCGCCAACAACCGGTCAGGTTTGAATCAATGCCCGCCGACAATGGAGGATAAATTCATCGCGGCGAGTGTTTCATGCACGTGGGTCAGAAGAATTTCGGAACTTGCGCCGAAGCTCAGGCGGGGTAAACGTTCAATACAAAAAAGGGTCGACCCATACGGTCGGATCGAGAGGACTGTTTACTTTGCCGCCCCTGCGCGTGCCTACGCAACCTTAACGTTATGTGGCCTGTTGTTAACCTCCTGAGTTTTCCCAATCGATGTTTGATCTACCACGATCGGTACTTCTCGTAGCAGCCTTCTTGCAGTCAGCCAGTTCCGGCTATGGCAGTATAAGAGCTACCTTGAAGTGCCAGGTCCTATTCATGCATGACAGGAATCGCAACTTCAAACGTCGAGCGTGTGCCGTCCCGGAATTGAGTTTTACAACTGCTTCAAAAAAACTACTGAAGTACCCTGAGAAAGTAACTGAATTACTTCTGCCAATGAAGATCACGATTTAAGCCAATAGTGTCAAGGCTTTTCTCTTAAATTGGTCTAATTTTATCCGAGTCTAAACAACTTTCTCTCAAAGGGATAGGCGCAGAGGGACAAAACCGCAAAAGAGGCTCGGAATAGTCTATGTTATGCGCTTCTGATCGGGGCTTATGCAAGCAGACCACAATCTTCGTTACCGGAGCATGATTGTCTTGATAATCTGTTGAAAGACAGTATCTTAAAACGATGAGGGCGACTGGAAGCGATTCCACTCGGATAGCTGCTCCGGTCACTGATTGCCAAGCTACCTAATCAAGCCGGTGCTACCGGAGAAATGTGCAAGCTGTGAAAGTCAAAATTTGCAGAGAAAATGAACTCCGGGAGGGTCAGCCGCGGATCGCCCGCGTCCTGGCCCGGCGCGTCGCTGTGCTGCTGCGTGGAGACCAAATCTACGCATTCGAGGCTGACTGCAAACATATGAAGCAGTCATTGGGTGGTGGAACGATCGAGGGTGACATCATCACCTGTCCGGCGCACGGCTGGCAGTACAATTTCATCACTGGAGAATGCCTCACCGAAGCGTGGGCGGCGCTGAAGACATTCAAAGTTTCGACCGAGGATGGTTTTGTCTGTGTCGAGGTCTGAAGCGGTGCGAACCGTCAGTCCCCCCAGCGCGCCCGGAACCCCCTGACATCGACATGGATGAATGGCCCATGCGAGTTGGTCTTTTTGTATTGGCCCAGCCCACCGACATAGGGTTCGTAGCGCTCTGAGCCATAGAGGTTGTCGACGATCTCATACATCACAGCGGAATCTTTCCAGTTGCTGACTCCATCCCCGTTCAAGTCATCCATCATGCCATCCTCCGGCGCCACATCGATGAAGATGTCAGCCGCGCCACCCCAGCAATGCCGACTATATTTCACATTGCCGATCGATTGATTGTAATGCGGCGTGCGGAATCCACTCATGACGAAGAATGTCTGACACGCGAAGCCTCGTTCGTTCGTGAGCTTCAACAGGTATTCCAGCTTGAGCAGCAACAGCTCGCGCAGCACGATATACTTGGGGTAGTCGCTCTCCTGCTTGCAGAGAAACTGCCATAGCTTGAAGTGGGGCGAAATCTGAATAGCCAGCATCTCCTCGGTTACTTCGATGAACCCGGGCGGAGGATTGTAGATCGGCAGATCGCGCAACGGTTTGCTCGGATAAGCACCGATCCGGTAGCCGTTCAGATAGCCGTTCTTGATATTCTTGTAGGGCTCAAGCACGAAGACGTTTAGCAGGATGCTGTCTTGCGTTGCGGGATCGCGGAACACCAGGTGACAAAGGCCTGTGCCGGACGGTGCCTTCCACTGCCAGTGATTGGCCTCCGTACGGATGATAGTTCCGGCGGAAGGCTCGAGCTTGATCTTGCCGTTGGTGCTGGTAGTCCTGGTCTCTAACACGATCTGCTCCGCAGGCATCACGGAAAGGAAGAACACCTGGAAAGGAATCGTCAGTTCTCCGATCTCGACGGCGAACGAAGCGCGCTGTTCGTTGAAGTCGCCTGCCAGCAAAGCAGTGCCGGTGCAGCCGACGCTCAGCAGCAGCAGCGCCGACATTCGTAGCAAATGTCTGATCACCTAGTTGAGTTCCTCGTTGGTCAGGATTGAAGTACTGGAGACGGGAACCCTGACCGTGTCGGGCGGCGCTCCAAACAGCGCCTCGCTCAGGAGGGAATCACGTCCATAGATATCGCGGCGAAACTCTGCTGTACCATCCTCATCCACCCATGCCGTCCAGTAGAGCAGATGCACCGGGATCTTGCGCGGCAGCATCACGGTTTTGTCCACTGCGGTAGTGAGTTCCTGCTTCAACCGGGCTGCGTTCCAGGCTGGATCCTCCCGCAACAGTTCCAGCGCGAGTTCCACCGGTTGTTCGATTCGGATGCAGCCGCTGGAGAGGCTCCGATCAGGCTTGACGAAGAGTTCCCGGTTTGGTGTGTCATGCAGATAGACGTTGAATTTATTCGGAAACATGAACTTCACCTGCCCGAGCGCATTACGCGGACCCGGTTCCTGGCGCAGCCAGTAGGGAAAGTTTTTTGCACTCACGGCATTCCAATCGACAGAGTTCGGGTCGATTTCAACCCGGCCGGCCCCGAAGCCACGATAGACTTTGAACCCCTCTCTGGTGAAGTAGTCGGGGTCCTTCCTGATCTCCGGCAGTTTATCCTGAACCGCGAGTTTCGGCGGTACATGCCAGTATGGGTTCAGCACCAGGTAGGTAATGTAATCGCTGAATACCGGCGTACGACGATAGGCACGCCCGACGATCGCGCGCATGGACATGGCCGTCGTGTCTGCCTCAATCACCCGCAGCTCGAAATTCGCGATATTGACGATCACATACTTATTCCCAAGATTTTCCGGCAACCAGCGCCAGCGCTCAAGATTTAGCTCGACCTGTTTGATCCTCTCCTCAATCGACGTGTTGAGGGCAGCCAGGGTTTTGCTCCCGATCGTCCCGTCCGCGTCAAGCCCATTGTGCGCCTGGAATTTCTTAACCGCTGCTACCAATGCGGGGTCGTATCGAAGTGGCTGCAGCGAGTCAGATTCTCCACCTGGATACTCTCCGCTGGCGGCGAGCCGTGCGCGCAACTCCGGTACGCGCGGATCCTCCATCCCCGGTTTGAGCGCCGGACCATCGAGGATTCTCTCCCACACGTCGCTGGCAAACTCCTCGCGTAAGGCGCGCAGTTGGTCTCTCAGCAGGGCATAGCCTGTTTGCTGTGGCAACAATCGACGCATCGACTCCGCCACGGTTCCGGTCTCCAGTGCACTGAAGAGGTAGCTTGCGGCATCGAGGTCGCGCGGGCTGGCAAGCCACTCGGCATCAAAAGTGAAAGGATCAACGCGCCCCTTGACATAGTGTGTGCTCAGGATCAGAAATGCATCGGTCAGCAACAGATCAAGATCGGTGAGAATCCCACGTCGCTCCGGTGTGCCGGGCGTGGCCAGTGAGAGTTCATTGAGCAACAGTTCGATCACCGCCAGGTGATAGTCGGCAGGATTGAGCCCCTCCTCCGCAGAGCGTTTAATCTCACCAAGCAACGAATCGGCCTGGTCGATTAGCTCGCCCTTGCGACTCCAGACCGCAGTAAATCCGACCCGCTCATAGAAAGCCGGCAACGCAGTGACCGTATATATCGGCTCGCTTTCCACATGCACCCCGCTGGAGGGGAGGCTGTATTCGAGGCGATAACGTATCCGTTCGCCGACATCAAGGGCTACAGAGTCGATCTGTGCAACCCCAACCGCCGCAAGGAGTATCAGCAGCACCAGGGCGGACGCTACCAGCCACCGGGAGCCTGCGTTCCGGCGGGCGTTCGTTATCATCTCTCTCATACCTGCTCTTTCGTGACCGACAAGTCAGCTTCCACTCCACAGAATCAGACGGTGGGTATTCAATCAAGTGTACTCGGGTTCGCGAGATTCTGCATGATAAGATTCGTTGAAAAAGATACGAAGTATTATACACTCAGAAACGACTAGTTTGGCGCCAGATTCGGCCAGGAGCGACCTATGATACCGGAAGAACATGTCAGCCTGAACATGAACGTCCGCGGGCTGGGACAGTCAGCGACGATCGCCATCAACGAGCGCAGCAAGAGCCTTAAGGAAAAAGGCAAACAGGTCTACCGGCTCGGTCTGGGGCAGTCTCCGTTCCCGGTGCCGATCCCGATTGTCGACTCGCTAAAACTCAATGCCCACCAGAAAGATTATCTCCCGGCGGAGGGGCTCTGGCAGCTTCGCCAGACGGTCGCTGAGTTTCACCGTCGCAAGGATGGTGTCGATGCCGATCCGGAGTCGGTGATCATCGGGCCCGGCTCTAAAGAATTGATGTTCATCCTGCAAATCGTCTTCTATGGAGAATTGCTGGTACCAACTCCATGCTGGGTATCCTATATGCCGCAGGCCAATATCATCGGTAAGAGGGTCAGCCTGGTGCCGACGCGCAAGCAGGATCGCTGGATGCTTTCTGCTGAATCTTTGAGAGAGCACTTGCAGAGTGAAAATGATCGCTACCGTCCGCGCATTCTGATTCTCAACTATCCGTCGAATCCTGTCGGCTGCACTCATTCCGAGGATCAACTCAAAGAGCTGGCGGATGTGGCTCGCGAGTTCAAACTGATCCTGCTGTCCGACGAAATCTACGGCCAGCTCCACCACAAAGGTGCACACATCTCTATCGCACGCTTCTATCCCGAAGCCACGATCATCAGCAGTGGGCTCTCCAAGTGGTGTGGGGCAGGGGGGTGGCGTCTCGGAACATTCACTTTCCCTCCTTCGCTTCACTGGATTCTGGAGATGATGGCGGTGGTGGCGAGTGAGACATTCACGTCGGTTTGTGCGCCGATCCAGTATGCCGCCTGCCGCGCTTTCGCCGGAGGAATCAGGATAGAGGAATACCTGCTGCACTGCCGGAGGATACTTAGCGCTCTCGGTAATCGCCTCTCCGATACACTCAATGCTGCGGAGATCAAGGTTAATCCTCCGGATGGCGGCTTCTACCTCTTTCCCGATTTTTCCGTTCACAAGAAGCAGCTCAAGGAACGCGGCATCACCGACAGTCACACACTTTGCGAGCGGCTACTGGAGGAAACAGGAGTGGCGATCCTGCCCGGCTCATCGTTCGGTCGCCCGGCTAAAGAACTGACGGCGCGCATCGCCTATGTCGACTTCGACGGCGCAGCAGCTATAACGGCATCTGAAACTTATCCGCTCGACGGCAAGCTGCCCGATTCATTCCCTGACACGTCGGCGTTTAACACGATTAAGGCGATAGAGGCGATGGTTGAGTGGGTGAGGGGGTAGGGGGCAGGGGGTAGCGCTCATCTGGCGGTTAGTCGATTCTCTCCACCCGCCGCCGCAGCTGCATCAACTGTCCCAGGTGATAGGAATTGTGCTTAATGACTAGCAGGGCGCACTGGAAGAGGTTCTGCTTCCGCCCTTCAACCTGAATCGCAAAGAGATCAATCGATTCATCCTCGACCAGCGCAATCAACCTCTCAATCCCTTGATTGAACTCGGCTACACATTGATTCCACTCTGCCTCGTCTTTGGGCGCAGGATTCTCTGGCCAGAAATCATCCGGAATCTTCTTCATTGTGAAATCACTACTCATCGTGTACTCGATGGTGTCGTCGATGTCGATCCGCATATGCTCGATCAACTGCCACGCTGAATGCGCAAAGCCATCGGGGATCGTGCCATAATGCTCGCTGGGGAAGCCGTCCACAATCTCATTCAGCGTCGGATGCGCATTCGGTTTGCGGATCATTGAGGCAAGTTGCTGACGGAGCAGGGTGGTGGTCATAGTGCGCTCTCCAGTCTTGGCGCCTAAGATATTGGATTGCTGTTGGAAGTGAAAGGATCGTGTGGGAGGAGGGTGCAATCGCATTAAGCTAGCGCATCAATACACACCCCGTCTTGCGGCTCATTCGCAGACGAATTCGCCTCAATCCACCCCTCTCAAGAGGGGAATTGCTCAGTAAGTCAACTTGCCCCGGTGCTCAACGGCCAGTGTATAGCGAGAGAACTCTATAAGAGTAGTTCCGAACCCCTGCGGTACCGACTTTCGACTCAATATCCGGTCTTCAGCTCAAGACTCAGGTTCCGGCAGGTCTTAGCTCAGAGCGCATACGCGCGAGGAAACGTGACCTGACGGCTGTGCGTGCTACCACCCCGTCAGTTGTTCGAGGTTTGCGTTGATCTTCTGGACAACTTCCTCGTACTCCTGCTCCTTCTCACGCTGCTTGTCGACAACCTCTTTTGGAGCCTGCTCGACAAACTCACGGTTCGCGAGTTTCTTACGTGTCTTTTCAAGCAGCTTGGTGATATTCTCCAATTCCTTCTGCAGGCGTGAGCGCTCAGTGTCAACATCAATCAACCCCGCCAGCGGAATGAAAATCTCCGCCGAAGGAATAACCGCAGACGCCGACAATTGCGGCTTCTTCAGGTCATCCCCGATCACCAGCTTTTCGATCTTGCCGAGATTGATCAGGTAATTCTGATTCTGTTCCAGGGTTTCACGCAGAGCGGGGTCAGTAATCTTGAGGTGGACCTCTGCCTTCTTCGACGGTGGGACATTCATCTCTGCGCGAATGTTGCGGATGGCGTAGACAACACGTTGCAGGCGCGCCATCATCTCTTCAAGTTTGATATCGATCAGCTTTTCGTTCGCGCGTGGATAGCGCGCTTCCATAATCGAGCCGTCACCCTCGTCACGACGATGCAGCAGGTGCCACAATTCCTCGGTGACAAATGGCGCAAACGGGTGCAGCAGCTTCAGGATGCCATCGAGACAGAACCCGAGCACACGCTTGGCTTTGACCTGATCCTCCGCTGACTCCTCCCCATAGAGTCTCCCCTTGGCCAGTTCGATATACCAGTCACAATAGTCATGCCAGATGAATTCATACAGCAGCTTGGCGGCGGCATTGAAGCGGAAGCTCTGTAGCTGCTCGGTAGTTTTCTTGATCGTCTCGTTGAGCCGCGACAAGATCCAGCGATCCATCAAGGGAAGTTCCCGGATGTCATCGATGCTCTCCAATTCGCCATCGGTAAGCTCATCGCCGAGGTTCATCAGGATGAAGCGTGAGGCGTTCCACAGCTTGTTGGCAAAGTTGCGCCCAAGCTCGAACGTATTCATCGCAATGTTCGGGTCCTGTCCCTCAGGCGTCGCAAGGATCAACGACAGGCGCAAGCTGTCGGCACCGTACTGGTTGATCACCTCGATCGGATCGATACCGTTGCCCAGCGACTTCGACATCTTGCGCCCCTGGGCATCGCGGACGGTGCCATGGATGTAGACATCATTGAAGCAAAGCTTGCCCGTGAATTCATATCCAGCCATCACCATCCGCGCCACCCAGAGGAAGATGATTTCGCTGGCGGTGAAGAGTGAATTGGTCGGGTAGAAGGTCTCGAGTTCCCTGGTCTGCGACGGCCAACCGAAGGTCGAGAAGGGCCACAGCCACGAGGAAAACCAGGTATCAAGCACATCCTCTTCCTGGTAGATATCGGCGCTGTTGCACTTCTCGCATTTCTCAGGTTTGACCTTGGCGATCATCTCATGGTTGCAGTCGCGGCAATAGTAGACCGGAATGCGGTGTCCCCACCAGAGCTGGCGCGAGATACACCAGTCGCGGATATTCTCGGTCCAGTAGAGGTATGTTTTTTCCCAATGCTCCGGATGGAATCGGAGCTGGCCGCTCTTGACCGCTTCAATCGCCGGCTCCGCCAACGGTTTCATCCGTACGAACCACTGCTCCGAGAGGTAGGGCTCGACGATGGTCGAACAACGATAGCAGGTTCCGGCGGTCAGGTCATAATCCTCGATCTTGTCGAGCAGACCCTTCTTCTCGAGTTCGGCCAACACAGCCTTGCGCGCAGCCTTAGTATCGAATCCCTTGAACTTGCCGGCGTTTTCGTTGAGTGTGCCGTCGGGGTTGAGGATATTGATCTTCTCGAGATCATGCCGCTGGCTGATCTCAAAGTCATTCGGGTCATGCGCCGGAGTGATCTTTACAACACCGGTTCCGAATTCGGGATCGACGTAATCATCGGCAACGATTTTCAATTCGCGGTCGAGGATCGGTAGAATCGCCGTTTTGCCTATATACTTCTGGTAGCGCTCATCTTTCGGATTGACCGCCAGCGCCGTGTCGCCGAGCATCGTCTCGGGGCGGGTGGTCGCAGCGATCAGGTATTGATCCTGGCCCTTGAGCTTGTACTTGATAAACCAGAGCTTGGAAGCGTAGTTCTGGTGCTCGACTTCGTCATCCGACAGCGATGTCTGACAGCGCGGGCACCAGTTGACGATATATTTGCCTTTGTAAATCAGGTTCTTTTCATGCAACCTGATGAATACTTCCTTGACCGCCTCGGAGAGTTGCTCATCGAATGTGAATCGTGTCCGTTCCCAGTCGCAACTGCAGCCGATTTTCTTGAGCTGGTTGAGAATCCGACCTTTTCGATCGCTGACATAATCCCAGACCCGCTTAACAAACTCGTCTCGTCCCAGTTCGCGCCGGGAAGTACCCTCCTTGGCGACCAGCTTCTCAACCACCACCTGGGTGGCGATTCCGGCATGGTCTGTGCCCGGCAGCCAGCATGTTTCCTTTCCGAGCATCTTCTGCCAGCGGATCATAACATCCTGCAGCGTGTTATTCAGCGCGTGGCCGAGGTGCAGGATATCGGTAGCATTCGGTGGTGGGATTACGATGCTGTAGGTCTTTTTCTCGGTATCCTCGTTGGCATGGAAATAGCCCTTCTGGAGCCAATCCTGATAGAGGCGCTCCTCCACGCCAAAGGGATTATATTGTTTAGCAATTTTTGTCTCAGCCATACTTTCTCGTTCCAAATTTAGCGGCTATGAGTATATCGCATCTAGTCGGCAAGTCAAGGCTATTATCAAGCCCGCCGGAGGAGGCGGAATTTGGCGTTCGAATCGGCTGTCTCACTGTGAAACAGGTTGTCCCGTCGGAACTTATAACCTGCCCGGACCAGCCGCAAGAGCCTTGGTGGATTGGCGCCGGTCTGCTATATTGCGCGCTACCCTGATAGCCGTCGCGCGTTTACTGCGCACGGGATTACCAATTTGATACGCAGGAGAGTGGCAGAAGTGACAGATACCTCGCGGGACAGCGGCAAGCTCTTCGCTGAGCTGGTAGAGATCCTCAGGAGATTGCGTGCTCCCGGCGGGTGCAATTGGGACCGGGCACAGACAACCGAGTCGCTCTTGCCTTACTTGCTGGAGGAGACCTACGAGGCAATCGAGGCAGCCGAGGGGCACAACTATCGCAAACTGAAAGATGAGCTGGGTGACCTGCTGCTGCATATCATTTTCCAGGCTGAAATCGCTGAAGAGAAGGGTGAGTTCGATATCAGCGATGTCATCGAGGTTGTCACAAAGAAAATGATCGATCGGCATCCTCATGTTTTCGGGGAGAAACAAGACCTCAGCCCTGACCAGGTGCGCGAGAACTGGGAAGCACTGAAGCTGAAGCAGCGCGATGCCGCCGGGGGAGCCGAGACGGTTTTATCCGGCGTTCCCAAGACGATGCCGGCTTTGCTGAAGGCGTATCGTGTCCAGGAGAAGGCGGCGCAATTCGGGTTCGACTGGGAAAAAGCCGAGGATATTTTCGATAAAATCGAAGAAGAATTGGGGGAATTCAGGGAGGCGCTGGCGCAAAATGATGTCTCGGCGATCAAGAATGAACTGGGGGACTTGATTTTCTCACTCGTAAATTTCGCCAGACATATCAAGGCCGAGCCGGAGATGTGCCTGAATGCCACGACGGCGAAATTCACGCGACGGTTCGACCGCATGGAGCAGGGGCTTGCCGCTCGCGGCCTCGATCTCAAGCAGGCCACCCTGCAGCAGATGGAAGAGGAGTGGCAGCGTGCCAAACTCTTCGATTAAATCAGTGAAGAGGCCTGATTCTACCCGATTTCAGCGGATATGAGTCGAAACAGGCTGGCTGGAGTCAATCTCGCCAACTGCACTCCTGAATCAAATACAACATTATTTATACTGAATCCCTTTTTTGCCCACCGCAACAGCTAACGGCCTACCCACAATAGTCGATAAATGGACTAAGTATCTGCCTCCTTTCAGACCTGTGGCGCTTACCGCTCAGTGAGAGGCAACTTGTGAATCCGGTATTGAATCCTTGAATGAATCTCGATCGGGATGCCTTTACGATCTACCATTTATGTGACAGAGTGGGTTGGCGATGAAAGGGTCTAGCATAGAGCATATTCTTGACCATATGAATGAGGCTCACATTCTCGTTGAGCGAGACACCGGACAAGTCATAATGACGAACCCGGCTGCTAAGTCTATCTATGGGCTCTCCGAGAGTGTGTTGAGGGGATCACCTGACGCGCGGTTTCAGTGCATTCACGACTCAGAGAGGGTCAGGGTCAGGTCGCTCTATGAGCGGCTGCAACGGCATGGCCCCTCGTTCACGATCCAATATCGTGTGACGCGACCGAATGGCACGGTCATCTGGGTGGAAGAGCACTCGCGGATCGTGACGGTGGATGGGAAGGAATGCCTCTTCAGCAGCGTCACTTCATCGGGTCCCGGCCTGCGGCATTGGGGCGAACGTCAGTTGCTTGTTCTCTCCGAAATTGCCGCTTTACTCTCCGATGCGGAGAACCTCGAAGAGGTCGCCGAGGATGTACTCTCAAAGATTTGCTCAGGCTTCAACTGGGATATTGCCTCAATCTGGAGCCTGGAAGAGGATGGGCTGCTGCTTCGGCGCCAATTCTCATGGCCTGCGCGAGAAGTGTCGCGTTCCGCCGGGGATGATCCTGATTCAGGTGAACAACTGTTTCTCCCGCCAACGGAGGAGGATCGACTCCGCCTGGCGCTCAACTCCAATCATCCACTCTGGATAACCGATCTGGCTGAGAGCAGCCTGCCGGGCGTATTCAAAGCTCATGCGCAGGATGGCCAGCGAACCTGTGCCTGCCTACCGATCAGCTACAACGATACAGCTTGCGGCATGCTCGTGCTCCTCTCAAGCGAATCGCGCGAGATTCAGCATGAGTTACTGCAACTGGCGAAGCTGGTCGCGCTGCAATTTGGACCGCATTTCAGAGAGGCGCTCGAACGGCCTCAAGTCAACTCAGCGGGAATTGAGCCGTCGCACTCGAATCAATTGAGAAGCAGTTCGCCAACACTGTTCGTCAATCCGAATGATGGCAGGATCGAGGGATTGAACCAGTCCGCTCGAGAGCTATTCGCGGTCAGTCCACAGCAGGTGATTGGAAAGAGCCTGGATCAGTGGATCGTGGTCGGCGAGCTGGCACCGCAGGATTTCAGTTCATTCATGCAGAATCTGGCTGCTAAGCCGGTGCGAAAGCTCGAGGGGACCATAAAACTGCCTAACGAACAATCATGCCAGGCCTCCATCGAGCTGGGCGCGATTCCTTCTATCACTGACACCGTTGCAGTGCTAAAGATTTACCCGCAGCTGAGCTGCAAGGCGGCTGAAGTCGAACAACCCGCCAGTTCCGACGAGTTTCAGATAGTCGCCGGTGTGCCGTGCGCCATCGCGTTCCTGGACAATAAACTTCGCTTCACCGCTGCTTCCGACCGGTTCTTAGAAAAACTTCATCTTTCCAGAAACGAGATTCTCGGACGGCGCTGCGCTGAAATCCTCACCGATTTCGGGCCGAGGTGGGAGACGCTGCTGGAACGTTCTCTCTCAGGTGAACATGTTCGCCTCGATGAAGAAGAATACAGGCTGCCCTCCGGCACGCGTGAATGGATCAGCTGGCAGTTCTCGCCAAAGAGAACGCATGATGGCGTGATTACCGGCATCGCGATGTATGCCCGCTTGATGACGAGCGAACACCGCTCGCAACAATCCCTCAAGCGTGCAGAGAGGAAATACCGCGCGCTCTTCGATAACATGCTCGACGGCTTTGCCTATCATCGCATCATCGTCGATGCAGCCGGAGAACCTGTCGACTACGTGTTCCTGGAAGTGAACCGGTCATTCGAACAAATCACCGGGCTCAAGCGGTCTGAGATTGTCGGGCGCCGTGTAACGGAAGTCCTGCCGCAGATCAAGAACGACAATCGTGATTGGATCACCAACTATGGGCAGGTAGCGATGTCGGGTGGAGACCTCCGCTTCGAGGATTACTCGGTTGACCTGGGCCGCTGGTTTGCGGTCTCAGCTTACTCTCCCAAGCCCGGCTATTTCGTGACCGTCATCGAGGATATCACTAAACGCAAGATCGCCGAACTGGAGCTGATCGAAGCGGGGCGCACAATATCCACCCTGCTGAGCAACCTGCCGGGCATGGCGTACCGCTGCCTCAACAGTCCTTCGTGGGAGATGGAGTATGTCAGCGATGGCGTGCTGGAATTGACCGGCTACGAGGCTGATGACTTGCTCGCCAGTGCGGGGGTCAGCTACTCGCAGTTGATCGTCGAAGAGGACAGGGACTATGTTTGGGAAGAGGTTCAGGCAGCAATAAAGAAGGATCGCCCGTTCCGGATGAGCTACCGAATCAGGACGCGAGAGGGCGAAGTCAAATGGGTCTGGGAGCAGGGGTGCGCGATCAAGGATGAGAATGATGAGCTGGTGGCGCTGGAAGGCTTCATCACCGACATCACGGAACGCAAGCGCGCCGAGGAGACACTACGCTCGCGCGAAGAGTTCTACCATGAGCTGATCGATCAGTCATCCGACATCTTCACGATAGTTGATGCGACCGGGAACTTCATCTACGTCTCTACCAGTATCGAAACTACGCTGGGCTATGATCCCGAATCGATGATTCAAACGAGCAGCTTCGACTACATACACCAGGAGGACCTGCCGCATGTGAAGCAGCAGCTGAAGAAGCTGTTCGATGGCAAGATTGAGCCTACCGTCACGCATCGCTTTAAAGCCGCCAACGGGGAATGGCGTCTGCTGGAGTCGAAGATCAGAAACCTGCTCGACAATCCTCATGTCCGCGGGATCGTGATCAACTCGCGTGATGTCACGGAGAGGAGCAAGGTCGAGCTTGAGCTGATGAAACTGGCCACGGCAGTGGAGCAGGCAGCGGAGGCGATCATCATTACCGACACCCGGGCACTGATACAATATGTCAATCCGGCGTTCGAGCAGATGTCGGGCTACGACCGCAACGGTGTGATCGGCCAGAATCCGCGCATCCTGCGAAGCGGCGAGAACTCCCCAAATCTCTACCGGGAAATGTGGGAGCGGCTGGGAGCCGGACTTCATTGGGTCGGCAAGCTCACCAATCGGCGCAGGGATGGAAAAGAATATCAGGTGGAATCAGCGATTTCACCGATGAAGAATGAAAATGGCGAGATTATCAACTTCGTCGCGGTACAGCGCGACATCACCAAGGAGGTTGAACTCGAAAGCCAGCTGCGGCAGGCGCAGAAGCTTGAAGCAGTGGGGCGTCTCGCCAGCGGAATCGCTCACGACTTCAACAATCTCCTGGCCGGCATTCGCGGCTTCGCAGAGTTGATCGCACTCGATGTCAGCACGCCGGAGAAGTTGAAATCATTCGCCGAGGAGATTATCACCGCCGCAGGGCGCGCTGCCGATCTAACCGGCCAACTGTTGGCGTTCGCGCGACAGGGGAACTACCTTTCGGTTCCGGTGGATATTCACACTATAATCACTGAAGTCGTCTCGATGCTGCATCACACAATGGAGAAGAACATCCGCGTGGAGACGCAGCTTGATGCCGATTCCACTATGATCAAGGGTGATCCATCCCAGATTCAAAGCGCAATTCTCAATCTGGCGGTCAATGCCCGTGATGCTATGCCGCAGGGTGGCAGCCTCACGATTCGGACAGAGAACCGGGAAGTCGATGCTGAATTCCGCGGTCTGCATGATTTATCTCCGAATCAGACCAGCTTCGTCGCGATCGAAGTAATCGATACCGGCGAGGGTATTCCTCCCGAACAGATCGAGCATATCTTCGAGCCGTTCTTTACGACAAAACCGCAGGGAGAGGGCACCGGCCTGGGTCTCGCCGGCGTCTACGGCTGTGTCAAGAATCACAACGGTGGCGTCTTCGTGAAATCTCAGCCCGGTTCCGGCTCGACCTTCACACTGCTGCTGCCGACGATCGATGTCGCTGAGAACGAAACCTCCCGGCGCGGCACCCATGAGTCCGCCTTCCCACGCCAGCACGTTGCGGTTGTCGACGACGAGCATTTTATCCTCAAATTTGCTTCTCACGCGCTCTCCAAGGCAGGTTTCAGGGTCACCACCTGTTCGAGCGGTGAAGAGTTCCTGAAACACCTGAACAAGTCTGTGGCATTTGATGTCGCGATTGTAGATGTCGTAATGCCGGGTCTGTCGGGGCAGGAATTGTTCATCGAATCACGCAAGCTAAGACCTGATCTGCCGGTCCTGCTGATGTCGGGTTATTCTGACGCCACTCTTCACAAGTCGCTTGAAGATGGGGCAGCCGGCTTCATTCCGAAGCCGGTCACAGCGAAGAACCTCGTTGCGAAAGTGCGCGAAGTGCTGGAATCAGTCTCGGTAGCTGCCGGCTCGGCGCTGCAACCATCCTCGCCGACAAAGTAGCCAGATAAGCCTCCCATATCACCAGCTATCTCCCTCGTATTCCCGGTGAGCGGGAATAACTTGTACCTGAAATTTGTAATCTCTATAAATCGATCGGGCGATTTGTCGCTAACGCGGACAATGACTTAGCGCAGAACCCGCCCGTGGAGAGGAAACAAAACAGTAGTCTGACTGTATTATCGGCGGATGAAAAACGTGAGGATATCAAAGTGCAATTAGCAAAACCGACTCTGATCGCGGCAGTCGCGGCTGCCCTGGTTTTAGCTTTAGTCCCGTCACTGCTCGCTGACGAGGTAGCTCTTACGGTTTACAACCAGAACCTCGCCCTTGTGCGCGAGACCCGCGGACTGGACTTCAAGAAAGGAATCAATGAGATGACGCTGACCGATGTGGCCGCCTCCATTGATCCAACTTCGGTTCATTTTAAGCTGGCTGGCTCTGGCAATGTCGATCTGCTGGAACAGAACTACCAATACGATCTTGTTTCACCCGACAAGATCCTGCAGAAGTATCTTGGAAAGCGGGTAGATGTCGTGATGAAGAATGGCGATGTGTTCAGCGGAGAGCTGCTCTCCTCGGTCGGAGGCTTTCTCACGCTGCGGATGCCTGACGGTTCGTTACGGCTGGTAAATTCGGCGGAGCAGATGTCGGTGACGGCACCCTCTCTTCCTGAGGGGCTGATTCTGGTTCCGACGCTGAAGTGGCTGATCGACTCCGAAGTCGACGGTAAGAAGGACGCGGAGATCAGCTACCTGACAGATAACATCAGCTGGCACGCCGAGTATATCGCAGCACTCGACAAGGATGACAAGAACCTGCAACTCTCCGGTTGGGTATCGCTCGACAATCGTTCCGGCAAGACCTACCGTGACGCGAAACTCAAACTCGTCGCCGGCGATATTCAGCGCGTCAAAGATGAGGATGCGTATGTTCGGGCAGTGATGTACGAAACGATGGCGAAGGCACCTGCCGCCGGCTTCGAAGAGAAAACGTTCTTTGAATACCATCTTTATACCCTCGGTCGGAAGACGACCGTGGCTGACAATGAAACCAAACAGGTCAGCCTCTTTGATCCGGCCGAGACACCGGTTGAGAAGGTATACCGATACGTGGCACAGGAGGGCAACACCGATGTCGGCGTTGTCGTCAAGTTCAAGAATTCCGAAGAAAACAACCTTGGGATGCCGCTTCCGGCAGGCAAGATCCGGGTCACGAAGGCTGATTCCGATGGCTCCGAGGAGTTTCTTGGTGAGGATCGGATCGATCACACCCCCCGCAATGAGGAAGTAGAGATAAAAGTCGGCAACGCGTTTGACATTGTCGGCGAAACAGCGACGATGGAATCTCGGCGCATTTCAGACCGAGTGCGCGAGAATACGATGCAGGTGAAACTGCGCAATCGTAAAACCGAGGCCGTCACCGTAATGGTACAGTACAATGTCTACGGTGACTGGGAAATCACGCAATCTTCGCACGAGTATGAGAAGAAGAACGCTCGACTTGTAGAATTCCCGGTTCAGATTGCAGCCGACAAGGAGGCGGTGCTGAATTTCACCGTTCGTATCCGTTAGTGCGCCTTGAATTTAAGGTTGACTTGAGTTTGCTGAACTTGTAGCTTGCCTTCGCGGGCTTGTGACACTGTTCACGAACAGAGGAGTGGTTGAAAATGAAGAGAATCATAATCGCATTACTGATAGCGGCACTCGCTATTCCGATCCTGGCGCAGAATAAAGACCAGGTGCTGCCATATGATGTGCTGGTGCGATCAGCGAAAATCTATCTTGGTCAGCGCGACAAAGATTTCAATGCAGCGGAGGAGCGGCTGACCGAAGCGGTGCAAAACTACGACGATCCGGTAGAAGCTCTGTTCCTGCTCGGCTTGATCTACGCCGAAAAGGCGGAGTACGCGAAGATGGTGGAAGCGTTCGATCGTTTCGAAGAGATCTGCGCCAAAGCCGAGGAAGAAAAGAACAAGGATGTCAAGAAGCGCTGCGCGAAGGATGATATGCCCAAGCAGATCGAGCAGACCAAACAGGCGGAGTTGAGTAAACGCTGGGATGTAGCGCAGCGGAACCTGCGTCAAGCCGATTCGCTGCAAGCCATTGCGGATACGGCTACCGTCGACTCAACAAAGACCGCTTATCTCGATAAAGTCGGCAAACTGCTTGATTTCAGCGAGGGCGCTTTCAACGAGGCTCTGATAATCAAAGATACTGCGCCGCTCTGGAATAATCTGGGGATCATCGAGAAGAAACGCGGCAACAATGAAGCGGCGCTGAAGAAGTTCGAGCGTGGTTACTCGCTCGATTCGACCCGCGCCCTGGCCGTGTTCGACATGGCCTCGATACATTTTGATCTCGGTCACTACGATGAGGCTGCTCTCTACTATGGCCGCTTCGCAAGACTCGACTCGGTCAATGCCAAGGTTGCCTACATCAACCAGGCGATGGCTTATCAGAACTCGGAGAACACCGAGGGGCTGAAGAGTGCGCTGGACAATGTCCTCAGGATCGATCCCGATGATCCGGAAATGCGCTACCAGCGCGGGATGTATTACATCCAGCGGGTAAATGACAATGCGTTCCGTGATTCGATTGCCATGTTCGACAGCATCACTACGGCCTCCCCGAAGAATGCGGATGCCAAAAAACAGCTGGATGCACTGGTCGAGCGACGCAAAGGATTACTGGAAGAAGCGATCGACGATTTCGAGAAAGCCACGCAGATCAATCCGTCAGACGACATAGCCTGGTACTGGCTTGGAAGCGCGGCGTTCTTTGTCGAGAACACCGAACTGGCGACCAAGGCCTACGAAAAATGTGTGGAAGCCAATGCCAAATCGAAGGACTGCTGGTGCCAGCTGGCGTTGATTTATACACGCGCCGGGCAGAAGCAAAAGGCTGAATCGGCCAATGACAAGTGCGAGACACTTGAATAGGTTCGAGGCCCCAGCGACGAGTAAGACAGAGGAGCGCCGGTTCGGCGCTCCTTTCTTTTTGGATGATCGCTTTGTAAATTGCGGCAGACCGATGAAACAACATTGCAGCTTCCGAACAGATAATTGAGGATCGTTCACGCAGAGAGACACTTGTCAGCGTAACTCAAAATGATTCCCGGTAAATCACGACTGGTTGAGGTCGCCATCTTGAGCGGCCTGCCCAAACAGCTTTCATATCACCTCCCACCCGCGCTATCGCACGATGATGTCGTGGGTAAACGAGCCATTGTGCCGCTTGGGCGGCAACAGCAACTCGGCGTAATCGTCGGCGTCGGTGGCAGCTATGGCGGATCTACCAAGGCCGTAGTCGAGTTTCCCGATGCTGAGCCGATCATCTCAGCAAAGCTCCTCAAACTCGCTGAATTCGTTTCCAGCTATTACTTCGCTTCACTGGGGGAAGTGCTGCGCGCTTTCCTGCCCTCGGCGCTTTCCGGCAGGATCAGGCAGCAATTCTGGATCACCGACAGGGGAAAGCTGGCGGCGTTGGTATCCGATGGTGACCCTACCGCGACAGCGTTGGCGGCGATCCTCGGTCGAAAACGTAAGCTTAGTGCAAAGGCGCTGGAGGATGCCGACCTCAAGGCAGAAACTCTACTCGCGCTCCGACTCGGAGAGTTTCGCTGGGATACTAAAGCCGCAACCGAAGAACCAAGCGACAAGAGCACGCACCAGGGCGAAGAGATAACCGATAACACCCCGCCCAGGCAGATACTGCTGAGTGAGGCGCAGCGCAAAGCCGCCGACGCCATTACTGCGGCGATCGATCGCGGTGGATTCGAGACATTCCTCCTGCATGGCGTGACCGGCTCCGGTAAGACGGAGGTCTACCTTGAAGCAGCCAAGCGGGCGATTGCAGCAGGAGGCCAGGCGCTGATCATCGTGCCTGAAATCGGGCTTTCCCAGGCGCTCCATGCGCGACTCAGTTCCAGCTTCGGTTCGGCCCTCGGATTGCACCACTCGCGGCTATCAAGCGGCGAACGACTCAATGTCTGGCAGAAATCGCGTAACGGCGAGATCAAGGTTGTCCTTGGTGCCCGCTCAGCGGTTTTCTCCGAGCTGCCCGATTTGCGCGTGATAGTCGTCGATGAAGAGCATGACCAATCCCTCAAACAGGGTTCGCCGGCACCGCGTTATCATGCCCGCGACGTGGCGATAATGCGGGCGAAGCTAGAGAATATTCCGATCGTGCTCGGGTCGGCGACACCTTCGATAGAATCATACTATAACGCGTCGCAATCGAAGTACACGCTCCTCACTCTGCCGGAACGGATCGACTCTCGCCCAATGCCAACAGCGACAATCGTTGATCGCCGTGCGCAATTCCAGAGAAATGACTTCTCCCATCTGGGTCCTGATCTCCTGGAGGCGATCAATCAAAGCCTGGGAAGAGACGAGCAGGTGATGGTGCTGCTCAACCGGCGCGGATTCGCACCATCGGTACGCTGTTATGACTGCGGCGAAAAACTGAGTTGCCGCAACTGCGATATAACATTGGTCTACCACAAGGCTGCCAATAAGGTCGTCTGTCACACTTGCGGTCACCAGGAACGCTATCCCGACCGCTGTCCGAAGTGCAATAGCAACCTGTTCACGTATGGCGGGATCGGCACGGAACGCCTGGAAGAAGAGCTGCGGTCTCATTTTCCGGATGCCGGGCTGGTCAGGATGGACCTCGACTCGACGCGCCGCAAGGGGAGTTTCGAAGCGATCTTCAGAAGATTCAGCAGCGGAGAGGCGAAGATCCTGTTGGGCACCCAGATGATCTCGAAAGGCTTCGATTTTCCTCAAGTCTCACTGGTGGCGGTGGTATCAGCCGATACCGCGCTGGAAATTCCCGATTTTCGCGCCCGCGAACGGACGTTTCAACTCCTGACGCAGGTTGGAGGACGAGCGGGGCGCGGCGTAATCGCCGGACATGTGCTGATTCAGACACTGAATCCCACCGAGCCGGTGATCACATTTGCCGCCAGGCACGATTTCCTCGACTTCTACCGAGATGAAATCTCCGAACGCGAGGCACTGAATTTCCCGCCATTTTGCCATATCATCCTGTTGGCGCTGGAGGCAACCAGCCTGCGCCTCGGCGCCGAGCGGGCCGATCTGCTCTCAGAACGGCTCAATGCCGTGAAGCGGGCCGGTTATAGAGTTCTTGGACCCGTGACAGCGCCAATCGCAAGGCGGAAGCAGGTTTACCGTTACCACATCATGCTCAAGACGCAGCGGGTGAAACAGACCCTCGGCGTACTCCAGCATCTCCTGCAAGCCAAAGAGTTTCAACATAATCGCAGTTTCCGCGTAATCGTTGATGTCGATGCGGTCGATATGTTGTAATACCTATTGGAAAAACCAAAGAGGCTTGACTTGAAAGTTGTTATCCCTAATATCGAGGGCTATTTATGCTAAAAGCGCAGAAAGTTGATCTGACACCACAGGGAGAAGAAGTTACTATCGACCGTGTGATGGCTGACCCGGAAGTGATCGCGTGGATCGAGAAGGCAAATTTCTATCTCGGAAAGCAGGGTTATACCGAGCACGGCCTGCGTCACTGTAAACTTGTCTCGAAGATTGCCTATAACGTGCTGGAACGGCTCGGTCGCGAGGAGCGCCGCTGTCAACTGGCTGCCATCGCGGCTTTCATTCATGATATCGGCAATGCCATAAACCGCGATCATCACGCTCAAACAGGTGCGCTGGCCGCCTACACGATCTTGACCCGCATGGGAATGCCGCCTGAGGAGGCACTCGATATCGCCGCGGCGATCGGTAATCACGACGATGTCGGCTCGCAGCCTGTCTCAGATGTGGCTGCAGCAGTTATCCTGGCCGACAAGTCGGATGTACATTCCTCACGCGTGCGCAATCTGGAACAGCTCTCCTCAGATATTCACGACCGCGTCAATTATGCCGCAAAATCTTCATTTCTCCGGGTGACACCCGACGAAGAAACGATTACACTTGAAATCAAGATCGATACTACGGTATCTTCAGTGATGGAATATTTCGAGATCTTTCTCTCGCGTATGATCCTTTGTCGGCGCGCTGCGGAATATCTCGGAATGAAATTCGAGTTGGATATTAACGGATACAAACTTCTCTAAGCGTTCCTTGCTGCGACGAAGTTGATTCATGGATGAGTCTACGATGAGTAATGGCCTCTCTTACCGTGAAGCCGGAGTCGATATCGAGAGTGGGGATGAAGCGACCCGGCGGATCAAGCAGCTAGTCAAGAAAACCTACGGCCCGCGGGTGCTCAACGGCATCGGTGGATTTGGCGGTCTCTTTGCCGCCAAGTTTGCCGGCTACAAGAATCCTGTGCTGGTGAGTTCAGCCGATGGCGTCGGTACCAAGCTCAAGCTGGCTTTCATGACCGGCAAGCACGATACGGTTGGACAGGACCTGGTGAATCATTGTGTCAACGATATCCTGGCTATGGGAGCCGAGCCGCTTTACTTCCTCGACTATTTTGCCTGTGACAAGCTTGCCCCCCGCGTTCTGGCAGAGGTTGTCAAGGGCCTCTCGATCGCCTGTCGTGAAAACAAATGTGCGTTGATCGGTGGCGAGACCGCCGAGATGCCGGGGTTTTATGGCAAAGGCGAATACGATATGGCGGGGTTCATCGTCGGCGTAGTGGATCGCGACAAGATCATCGACGGCAGCAAAGTCAAACCTGGCGACAAGCTGATCGGGCTGCCATCCACGGGACTGCATACCAACGGTTACTCGCTCGCGCGAAAACTGTTTTTTGATCGACTCAAGCTGAAGCCCGGCGCCAGGATCGACCTGCTCGGATCAACGGTTGCGGAAGCGCTGATGAAGGTACACAAGAGCTACCTTAAGCCGATCCAGAGTTTGCGCAAGCAGGTGAACATCCACGGTATCGCGCATATCACCGGCGGTGGAATCCCCGGAAATCTGGTGCGGGTACTGCCACAGAATTGTCGTGCGATGATCGATGACGCCGCCTGGAAGATCCCGCCCCTGTTTCAATACATCGAGTGCGAGGGTAAGATCGATCGCAATGAAATGTATCGTGCCTTCAATATGGGCATCGGTATGATCATCGTAGTGCCGGCCAGGGATGTTGAGAAGGCGATGGCAGATTTGAAGCGCACGCGCAGCAGCGCCAGGCTGATCGGCGAGATTGTCAAAGGTCGTCGCCAGGTTGTGATCGGCAAGGCATCCTGATCGCGAAGGTGACCGATTTCAATCACGATCCACAAGTTCGTCCCCAATTGAGCAAATGCCGAAAGGCCAGACATTGAATCAATCACTCCCCTGGTATCGCCAACTGCTCCGCCTACCGCAGAGAGTCTGGCTGATCCTGATAGCGGCGCTCTTCTTCAGCCTGTCGTATGAACCCTCCCCACTCTGGTTTCTAGTCTATTTCTTCGTGCCGGTGTTTGCGGCGGCGATTCGCGGGTTGACCTTTAAGGAGGGTTTCAGGGCCGGCTATTTCTTCGGTTTGGTGACAGCCTTCCTGACGCTGTATTGGGTTTCGTATGTCACGATCGTGGGAGTGTTCCTGCTGATACTGGTTCACTCGTTTTACTATGCGCTGATTGCTGGAGTGGTGAGCAGTGCGACTCGACGCTACGGCAGGGCGGGGTTTCTGATCATGCCGTTTCTCTGGGTTGCCGTCGAGTACTCCAGGTCACTCACGCAGATTTCATTCCCGTGGCAGAACCTATCCTACACGCAGGCATCCAACCTGGCGATCGTGCAACTCTCGGAGTTGAGCGGCGACGCGACGGTGTCGTTCTTCATCCTGGTAATGGGGTTGCTGCTTTACTTTGCTTATCGCTCCGTTCGATCGGTCGGCAAAGCATCCCTCATGTTCGGACTTGTACTGATTTTGTATACAGGCGCATACTTCTGGGGAGCTACACGATTCGAGAGACTCGAACCAGATTTCAGGGTTGCCGCCCTGCAGGGCAACATTCCGGTCGCCGAAAAATGGCGCCAGGGCAGCGCGGATCACAACTTCAAGATTTATGAGGACCTCACCGACCGCGCCGCGGCGGATTCGGTGCAGTTCGTCGTCTGGCCCGAAACCGCAGCACCGATGTACCTGACCTATCAACCGCCCTACGTTAAATGGATCGCTGAGATCTCTCGTCGTAATAACGTAGATATTCTGACCGGGTCGCTCGATCTCAATCGCGACAGCAGTGGCGTCAGGCACTTTTACAATTCAGCCTTCTTTTTTACTCCCGAGCGAGGTCGCATGCCGGAGGTTTACCACAAGCATCATCTCGTCACATTTGGTGAGCACATGCCGTACGCCGAATCTGTCGGGTGGATCAAGGCGTTCAGGGACTTCGTAAAGAACAACCTGGCCCTCGACATCTCAGACTTTGAGCCGGGTGAAAATGACTTCCTCTGGAAGGCGCATGGACGTGCGTTTGTGCCGTTGATCTGTTTTGAGGTTGCCTATCCCGAGTACGTGCGAAGAATGGTCAACATGGGAGCCGACTTCATGACAGTCATCACCAATGATGACTGGTTCGGTCACACGGCCGGTCCCTATCAACACGCTGCAATCCCGGTATTCCGCGCAGTGGAGAACAGGATGTGGATAATCCGAGCCGCCAACACCGGCATCAGTCTGGTTTATGATCCCTTCGGCAGGATGATCACACCTACCAAACTCGGAGATCGCACTTATGTGGTCGCCTCGATCGGCCACAAGCTGGGAGCGACGCTTTACGAAAAACATGGACCATTGCTCGGTCAGTTTTGTGTGGCGATTTCACTACTTGCAGTTATACTGCTTCTGATTCAGCGGAGCAGAAACGGGAATGATGGCGAAACGACTTAGCGCAACACATCTTGACGCAGAACATCTTAGCGCAATACGACTCGTACTATACCTCTCAATGCTTCTGGCTTTCCTGTTGTGGGCGGGTCTGTCAGCGCAGCCATATAATTTCACGAACTTCACTAATAAGGATCACGTCACCGATATGGCGTATGTCGAGCCACTGCTGTGGGTCACGACCAGCGGCGGCATCGTCGAGTACAATACCGCCTCGGGCAGTGTCAGGGGCTATATCAACACCGACGGCATCCAGAGCAATCAGATCGATTTCGTGACCCCCGCCGGGGACGGCGACATTTACTTCGGGTCGAATGACGGTGTACTGATTCGCCACAATTCCTCCGGCTTCAACACCTGGCAGCTCCAGGCGCGGGAAGGAACGACTCTCTCGCTGAATGCGGCAGATACCTCGGGCTCATTCCTCTGGATTGCGAGCAGCGTGGGGGTCATCAAGTTCGATCGCTTCCGCTTCGGTGGCGAAGTGAGGGAGACCTATCGGACTCTCGGTTCATTCCAGTCTGAGTCCGAAGTCACATCCATCGCGATCTACGATAACAAGATTTTTGCTGCGACCAATGCAGGCCTGGCCTACGCCGATCATCAAAACCAGTTTCTCCTCGATCCGAATGAATGGGAGAACATCCCCTTCAATTCCGCGGGCCTGAACGCAGAAAATGTTACTTCGCTGGAAGTGTACGCCGGCCAGCTCTTCGTCGGTACCGATGCCGGGCTCTACCTGATGCTGGAAGACAACACATTCGAGTTGCAGGAGCTTCAAGACGCGCAGGGGATACTTGATTTGTATGCCGCCCCGCACGACCTTTTCATTGTTGCGAAGGCGGGAAATGGGGCGTGGATCTGGAGTTATACGTCCGGTCCGCTGAATATCGAAACATCCATATCTATCGCCGCGACTCTCAAACAGGTTGCATGGGGCGAGACTCCGTTTTTCGGCACTGATGGCTACGGGGCCTTTCAGGTGGATGATGACAGCGCGAACGAAATCATGGTTGATGGACCTGCCAGCAATGATCTGGTCGGCGGAGGATTGACCTCAACCGGTGACCTTTATGCGGTCAGCCGCTTCAACGACCTGTCGGTGCGCCGCAACGGCAGCTGGCAGCACACGACTCTGACCAGTCGCGAGAAGCTTTGTGCGATGGTGGCCAACAATGACGATCTCTGGGTTGGCACTTTTGGCGCCGGTGCGTTCCGGATCAAGCCTGACGGGGATGTTGAACAATTCAGCTACAATAACTCACCTCTCCTGGGAATCGCGCAAGACCCCACTGTCGCGATCGTGAATAGCATCTATGAGGACATGCAGGGCCACATCTGGCTCTCTCTCTTCCAGGCATCACCATTTCGTCCCATGGTGATGTTCGACCCGTCCGATTCGGCCTGGACATACTGGGATGCCACAATCGGCCTGATCTCCGGCAACAACCAGGTGATTGCAGCAGGCGCAAACTCGGCCGCGATCGGGATCGACGACCAGGGCGTTGGCTTCCTGCGCTACGGCAGCGATCCATTCAATCAAAGTGATGACAGGTTCGCCTATTTCGGCAGGCTGCGCAGATTGCCGACGAATGTGGTCACAGCCCTCACCTACGACCGTGATGATCTTCTCTGGGTCGGGACGAGTCAGGGGCTCGCATATTTTGACTCAGACATCGAGCTTTACTTCCCGCAGGCGCTCCCGGACGGAGTATCATCGCTGGTCAGTGCGCTGGCGGCCGACAGCCGCAACAATCTCTGGGTGGGGACCAGTTCGGGACTCGCGGTTGTGCCATCCTCGGGAGGCGAACCACGAGCGTTCACCACCCAGAACTCCGATTTGATCAATGACAAGATTGAAGCCCTCGCCTACGACGACAACTCGAATCAGCTCGTGATTTTCACACCGGGTGGGTTGTCGGTACTCGACCTGGAAGTGGGCGGGGATAACGAGTCAGCCGGGATTTATGGCTACCCCAATCCATTCCAGATACGACTCGGCGACAACAACAGGCTCTCCTTCAATCTCGACCAGCGTGGAGAAGTCCGCATCTTCACTGTCGCCGGCGATCTGGTGAACACGACCACGGTGAACGCCGGGTGGGATGGTCGCAATCAGAGCGGTGAACTGGTTGCTTCGGGAGTCTACATCTTCCACATTCTCGCGGAGGATGGGTCCCGCTACACGAACAAAGTGTTCGTAGTTCGGCGCTAATCGTGTTGCTGCAAAACCGCGTTTTTGAGTTTTTCGAATAGAAGGTGGTACTCCGCGCATCCGCATGAGTGTTGATCTGAGGAAAATAGACCAACTCGCTCCCGATCGGATTGAGTCACTCAATCGACTCCCCATCGTCGGTGTCTTTTACACCGAATTTCTGCTTAACATCTGGAAGCGACTTTACCAATGGGAGGATGTCGTGCTGACTGCCGGCGATACCTGTCTCATCGGTTTTATCAAGAAGACTTCCCTCGGCAATATCTTCTACTCGCTGCCATTTGGTTGGTACGGCGGTGTGGTATGCAGTGCAGATAATGCCCCGAAAGGTGACCAGATTTTTGCCTGGCTTGAACAGCGATCTTTCCTGCAGGAAAACATAGTCCAGCTCGTGCCGGAGGGTGGTTATGGTCCACGCTACCCCGACCGCTACACACAGAAAGCGCTCTCGACGCACATACTCGATCTGCAGGCATCGCCTGATCTCAATGACAACACGCGAAGAAACATCCGCGCTGCCAATGATGCCGGCTTCAAAATCGCACGTTGCCATGAACGCGACCTGCCGCAGTTCCTGAGCTTGTTGCGGCAGCAGGTCTCCCGTACACAGGAACGGCGCAGGCTGCCCGAGGATTTCTATTCAGAGTTGTTTCTGCACGGCTGCAAGGCGCCTGGAGATGTAATCGCGCTTGGCGCAGCGTTGCAGGAGGAACTCTGCGCGGTACACCTTTACTTTCGCAACGCCGAGGATATATTCTATTTCGATGGTGTAGCTTCCAACAAGGGCAAAGAGCTCGGTGCGAATTTTGCGATCTTCGATCACGTTATCATGCGGAACCGCGAAGAGGGTCAACTGCGACTCAACTTCGGCGCGACACCGGTAGGGGATGCCGGACTGGATCGATTCAAGTCGGGGTGGGGTGCGACCAAGCACACCTATCATGAATTCTCGCGACGATCACTCCTCAAGCAGGGGATTGATTTTATGGTGCGGCGCTGATGCGGATGCTGATGCTGGGCGAGGCAATCTCGCCCCACCTGCAGCGCTGGGCAGATGAGCTTACCGAGCTGGGCTGGGAAATCGTCCTCGCCTCCGCCGATTACCGCGATGATTTCAAAGGTCACAAACTTTACCCCTCCTCAGCCGGCGGACCACTGCGTTACTTACAACTGGTCGAGCCGATCAAACAACTTGTCGACGAAGTTCAGCCGCAGGTAATCAATGCCCATTTCCTTCCAACCTATGGTTTCGCGGCGGCGATGGCAAACCTCCATCCCCTGATTCTGACCCTGTGGGGCTCTGATGTCCTGGTGTCTGGCCGCAAAGGCCGGCTGCGCAGGCTTCGCTCCAGATTCGTGCTTGGGCGAAGTGACCTGGTTGTGGGGGATGCTGAATTCCTCCTGCGGGAAGCGGAACAGCTCGGGTTCGTCAAGCGTCGGTTGATGGTTCCCTTCGGCGTGAAACGCGCATGGGTAGAGAGCGGTGAAGCCAGGCAGTTTGAGGCGGACCAAACACTCCGGATCATGAGTTGCCGCCAACTTGAGCCCTTATACGATGTGTCGACTCTGATAAATGCGGCTAAGATACTGAAGGATAAGGGAGTCAGGTTTCAGGTGACGATTGTCGGCGAGGGTTCGCGTTTGACCGCCCTGCAAGCTCTCACGCAAAAACTGAACTTGGCGGAACAGGTGACGTTTACCGGCAGACTCTCGCAGGAAAAACTTTTCACTGCGTATCGTAATAGTGATGTGTATGTTTCCACGGCTGGATCAGATTCAACGTCGGTATCACTGCTTGAAGCGATGTCGCAACGGCTCTATCCGATCGTGACTGATCTGCCCTCCAACCGTGAGTGGTTGAGCAGCGACGCATTCTTCTTCGGCGTTGGAGATGCAGAAGCGCTGGCTGCGCGGATAATGGCAGCCGTTGACCTCGATGTTCGAAGGCAGGCGTGGCAATCATACTGGAAAACATTGTTGCAGAAAGGCGTTCGTGAAGACCAAATGAAGATCGCTGATTTGACATTCAGACGACTGGTGGATGAGTTTGCCCGCTAAGAAGAAGCAGACGCAGACCGAAACGCCGGTGCCCAGGATGCCTCGCTGCCATATCATAGTCGCGGCGTACTACTTCCCGCCACTGGGGTTGGCTGGTACTTCAAGGCCGCTACAACTGGCAAACTACTTCGCCGAGCGTGGCCATGTTGTCACCGTGCTCACCGTGAGATCGATCGACTACCCCGTGTATGATGAGTCGCAGCTCAAGAAGCTTCACAGCAAGGTGAGCGTTGTCCGTTCCGGGTCTGCAGATCCTGCCCGCATCGCCAAGTTCGTGGCGGTGTTGCCGAAAGTGAGGCAACTCAAGAATGCCGCCCGGAGTGTGGTATCGGCGGCTTTGTTCCCCGACTCCAAAGTCGGTTTTGTACCCTCAGCCGGACGGACCCTGCGTCAGGTCCTGCGCGAGGATATGCCGAATATTCTGATCACCACTTCACCACCGGTTTCGATTCATCAACTGGGGCTTGAGGTTCTGAAAGAAATGGAGTTGAAGTGGGTCGCTGACTTCAGGGATGTTTGGAGTTCCGCACCGGAAACCGATCAATCGGCCGATTTCCAGCGCAAGGCGAAGAAGTACCGAAAAGATATTGCCAAACAAGCGAACATCGTTACCGCAACTTCACCAAAGACCGCTGATCTGCTCAGGGAGAGTGGCGCGAAATCCGCGTTGACTGTTTTTAATGGCTATGCCGAGGATGACTTCACTGAAAAGCCGCCGAAGCGTGTCTCCTCCCTGGGGCTTTATGGTACACTGAATCACCTGATCGGCGTTGAAAAGCTATTCGACTGGTTCAGCAAATGGCGCAGCGGGCACGACTCCAATCTGAAACTCAGACACATCGGCTACGCCGACCTGCCGAAGCTTGACCAACTGCTAACGAACTTCGATCTGCGTGATTGCTTCAGCAGCACCGGTTATCTGCCACACGATCAGAGCTTGCTGGAGATTCGTCGCCATCAGGCGAACCTGATCGCGCTGACCGACGAGATTGATCTCAGTTATGTCGTGCCTTCCAAGTTGTTCGAGTTGCTTCGCGCCGAGCCACCGCTCATCGCAATCCTGCCCAGGGGCAATGCTGCGCGAGGGCTGCTCGAAGACTTGAAGCTGCCTGCGGTCCACGTCGTCGACACCTACGAACAATTCTCCGCAGCAGTCGCTGAGTCGCTTTCGACCAGGCCAGATCCCAGGGCGAAACCGGTTGAAGCCATATCACAATTCGAGTGGCCGCGACAATTCGAGCTACTCGAAGCGCAGCTTCTGAAGTTGCTCTAACACCCGCGATCGGCCAATCACGACCGTGAAGGTTTCCTACATCATAGTTGCCTACAAGTCGAGCGAGCTCCTGCGTACGCTACTGGAGTCCATCAAGTCGCAGGCAACCGGCGACGACGAGCTGCAATTCGAGTACGAAGTGATCGTCGTTGACAATTCACCCGATTGCTCCAGCGCAGACGTGGTAGCGGCGATCTTGCCCGAATCGCACTTCATTCAGAACAATACCAACCGCGGCTATACCGCAGCCATCAATCAGGGAATCAAACAGTCAACAGGCGACTACCTCTTCCTGCTCAACCCCGATATCATTCTTGAGAGCAAATGCACGATGAATCTGGTTCGCGCCCTGGGGGATAACGTCGGTGCAGCCGCGCCACAACTGCGGCACCGCGACGGTTCGATTCAGAAGAGTGTACGTAATTTCCCGCGCTTCGCGACGCTGCTGTACGAACTAACCGGGCTGGCTCGTCTCGCACCGAATAGCCCCACCTTTGGTCACTGGCGCAACAACAGCTTCAGCCACGCCGAAGAGTCCGCAGTTGCCCAACCGATGGCCTCCGCGCTGATGATCCGTGCTGATGTCGCTGCGGCGATCGGAACCTGGGACGATCAGTTCTTCATCTTCTTTTCCGATGTCGACTACTGCAAGCGAATTCATGATGCGGGATTGCTCATCAAGTTCATTCCCACCGCAAGGGCAGAACATGGAATAGGTGGCTCCACGCGCGGTGAGGGGACCTGGCTGATCTGGGAATCGCATCGCGGATTTGCGCGCTACCTGAACAAACATGAACTGCGCGGCGCAATGGTCGTATTGCGACCGGTTGCGAGGGTAATGCTGTGGTTTGGTGCGCTGGTGAGGGTGATGTGGAGAAAACTGCGTGGCCGGAAATTCTGACGACCGATACGGCAGAGGCTACTTCAGCAGGGTCATCTTGATGACGCTGGAGTTGCCGCCCTGCAGCAAGCGTGCAAAGTAGACGCCCGACGCGACGCCCCGACCTGCGCGATCACGGCTATCCCACACGATGTCATGCCGCCCCGCAATCAGCCACTCATCGGCGAGCGTGGTGACTTCCTGCCCGAGGATATTGTAAACCACCAATGTCGCTTTGCCCGAGGCGGGTAGCGTGAAGCTGATAGTCGTCGTTGGATTGAAGGGGTTCGGGAAGTTTTGCCCCAGCGAAAACTCGCGCGGCAAGGCGCTCTCATCGTCATCCGCGTCAAGTGAGATGTCGGGGGAGAGGTGAGTCGAAGCGATGATATGCCCCTCGCTCACTGCCACCAGCTTGAAGCTGTCCTCGATATTGAAGTCAAGATCGATGGTCGCATTACCCGCACCGTCGCTGAAGGTCGAAACCAGCGTGGAGTCATCGTGAAGCAACACTATTTGAACGCCTGCGGCTGGTTCACCCGCCGAGAGGGTGTGCACGTGAAGCGAGATCATTCCGGTGTCGCTGAATGGTTCGTATGACACATTGAGGTCGGTCGGGACGTCGGTCCAGATCTTCAGGGTCGGGTCGCCGAAGTAGTTGAGGCCATACTGCATGTCCCGATAGTACGGGTAGGCTGCCTTTGCGGCGCGATATGCATCGTATGCGCTAGCCTGGTTCCGGTTCGGTTCACTGTAGAGATTCTCGAAAAATGACTTCTCGATCTTCCAACTCGATGAAATCCAGCCCCAGCGTGTATAGCCGATCAGAGCGACCGCGCCACCGTTGGGCATGTCAAGAAATGACTCCACCACGCTCTTGGTGGTGGTAGCGAATGGCACATTGTCCATATCGAATGCGGCATTGTTGCAGCCGATCGTGTAGATCAAGCCCGGCTTGCCGTTCGGTGTCAGGTGCGGAAGGAAGCCGTGGGTGCCATCGACACCCTCGCTGGTAAAGAGGAATGACTTAGGCCATTCGTTGTACTGGCTTGAACGGATTACCCAGCCGTCATGAGCGCCATGAATCAGCAGGCTCATCGAACCCCACCCCTGGCTCATGATGTCAAGCGCCTCGGTAGCAAAGGGAGCTTCAGGGTTCTCCGCGGCACCGGAGGGGGCTTCAACCAGTCCCGAAAGATTCGTCGTGACGCGGCTCGGCAGGACCTCTGAGATGAGGGTATGCTGGCCAACATCCTGATAGTCCCGCATCTGGTCTGCAGAAATGAAGAGCGATCGGTTCAACCACTCATAATCACCGTTACCCGGATTCGATTCGTACTCTATCAGCTTGTCGATGTAGTTCGAGAACTGTTGCGAAGTCGAGAATGGCAGGCGTCCGACAGCCAGCTCCGGCGTGATATCCGGATCGTCGTCGGATGGTTCGCCCCAGACCCCATCACCATCACTGTTCCAATCACCATCCAGATCGGCGTAGTACAAGTCAGACGGAATCTGTACATCGAGTTCGGGGTATTCGTCGGTGTTTCCATAATAGGTGTAGCGTATCGGAATCTCCGTCTCATCGCCGGCGAGCAGAATATAACGGGTGCCGCCATTATAAGCCTCGATCAGGAAATTGCGCAGATGCTCAGGGGCATCGCTGCCGGGATACTGCCAGAAAATCGGACCGAGCGGCACGATCTGAACGTCGTAGCCCTGCAGACGTTTCCATTGCGCCAACGGTTCGAGATCGGCACGAAACTGATCCGGGGCAATTATTAAATATTCGGCAAAACCACCTGCCGGTGCGGCTGACTTCATCAGCGGCGCCGCAAGTTGATCCGCAGTCACTGGCTCCACTTCAAGGTCGGCTGATCCGACGAAGGTCACGTGCAGTTGTTGGAAACCATAGATCGTCCCCGCTTCCGGGTCGAACTCTGTTGGCCTCAGCGCAACCACGGCGAT
>JBECKX010000104.1:0-3667 GCA_040235515.1 Candidatus Zixiibacteriota bacterium | reverse complement strand
GACCAGACCTTCTTCGTCCGCGGTGGCTTTGTTGGCTCAAGCCAGGATGAGTACGCCTTCGGTCCCGCTTTCGGCGCCGGTGTCAAACTCAACTGGGGCAGCTCGAACATTACCTTCGACTACTCATGGCAGTCAGTCGATATCACGGCACTGGACGACAACCAGTTCTTTACCGTGAAGGTCGGCTTCTAAGTTAGCCCCACGGCTCAACTTAGACCAGAGTTGACGATAACAACCGGCGGAGGAGCAAATCCTCCGCCGGTTTCTTTATTGAAGCTGCTCCAGGGCTCCACCCATCCCAATCTCCGTTTTTTGTTGAAGCATCGCCGCGAAACCACATCTTACCGGTATGACTGTAGCTATCGTAACGGTTCCGGTCGCCGATCTGCGCCGGGAACCCAATCATCGTTCCGAGCGCGTCTCACAACTGACCTATGGCCACAAATTTCGGATCATCGAGAAAGATGAGTCAGGCTTCATCAAGGTCAGCGGCGATGATGACTATGTCGGTTGGATCCATTCCGCCTATACGAACGAGTTCGCCCTCACCAATGCGGAAGCGCAAACGGTCACATCGCCGATCGCTCAGCTCAGCTTCGATAAACGCAGCGAATCGCTGCTTTTGCCCTACGGCGCCTTTGTCGCCTTCGACAGACGGACCGAACATCACCGCGATTGGAAACACAATCAGAAAGTGACCATCCGACAGGGGTTCCTCCTGCCGCAGACGCCACTCGACGTGCCGGGTTTGATCCATGAAGCCAGGTCGCTCTGCGGAGTCCCTTATCTTTGGGGCGGGACCTCCGGTTTCGGCTTTGACTGTAGCGGCTTCATCCAGACTCTGTTTCGGCGTCGCGGCATCCAGTTGCCCCGTGACAGCAAAGACCAGGAACAGGTGGGGGAAGAGGTAAAGCTGGAAGCCTCGGCTGCCGGGGATCTGATCTTCTTTCCGGGACACGTCGCCCTTCATCTGGGGGATAAGCAGATAATCCATGCCTCCCGCTTGCGGGGCTGCGTCGCGATCGATTCGCTCGACGAAAAAGCTGACAATTTCCGCGGCGACCTCGCCGATGGGATCACTTCGGTGCGGAAGATCAACGTATGAGTAAACCCGCCAGACTCTCACTGCGAGACACTCTGCGGGTCATCATGCCCGCCAGCTCACTAACCCAGGGCTCCGGCATGACAAAGCGCTTTGCCGCCGGCTGCAAAGCGCTGAAGAACTTCTTCAAACTGACACCCTCGGAGTTCGAGCAGGGCAACTACCTGGGATTCGCAGCCACTGATGCCGAAAGGGCCAGGGAAGTATCGGATGCTATCCGCTCTCCGAAAGTCGGTGGTTTGATCGCCGGCCGCGGCGGTTATGGCTGTCTGCGCATCGTCAATCAAATCGACTATATCGCCATCAAGAACAACCCGAAACCCCTGATCGGACTCTCCGATCTGACAATCCTCCAGCTCGCAATCTACCAGAAAACCGGTCTGATCACTTTCTCCGGCCAGCTCGTGAATTTCGCCACCGACAAAAGCGCAGGCTACCTCAGCCGTCTGCTGACGGCGCCCACGAAAAACCTCGACCTGATCCCGGAAGAGAACAAGCCGGGTCTCGATATCATCGCCGAAGGCACCGCCGAAGGTGTCCTGATCGGCGGCAATCTCTATTCGATGGTAAAGCTCGCAGGCACCGGTCTGCTGCCAAGATTCGACAATTCGATCCTCTTCATCGAGGATGTCGACGAAACCGTGGATCACATCGATGGTTGCCTGCAACAACTCAAATTGGCCGGAGCGCTCTACTATGTAGCCGGAGTTGTGATTGGAAACATCGGCTGGCGCAAGGACCAACCCGCCGGGGATGGCGCTGAAGCCGGTGAGTTGATGCGTGCGCGGCTCGAGGGCATGTTCCGGCACGGCACACCGATTATCTCCGGAGTCCAATATGGTCACATCGAGGACTCGATCACCATCCCGATTGGTGCGAGGGCGCGCCTCGATACCGAGAATCGCTCTCTGACCCTGCTTGAGGATGTGACCGGTGGCTGATCTGAAATTCAAACTCAGCAGCTATCCCCTTAAACTGCGGCGCCCCTTTACCACCTCCAAACAGAGCGCGAGCGAGAAAGACACGCTTTTCGCCCGCTTCGGACAGGGGATCGGTGAGGGCTCACCATCATTGCACTACGGCGCACCCCCGGCGGAGTTGATTCCCCTGACTCAGGAGTTGCTTGATCAACACACTTCGCTGCGCGGCGCGCAGCAGATCGAACCCTTCCTGGCGAATCTGCCGGGTTACTTAGCCGCAGCCCGGTGCGGGATGGAAATGGCATACCTCGATCATGTCGCTCAGGAACAGGGCGTGCCGCTTTACGACTACCTCCACCTCGAGCCACCTTCTGACATGCTCAGTTCGATTACCATCACCCAGGGGACAGAGGATGAGCTGAAGCAGCAGGTGGAGACCTATCACCAGTTCGGCACGTTTAAACTCAAGGTTGGCTTTGATGGTGATCTGGCGATGATCGAGTCGATCCTGAATCTTAAGGAAGCCCGACTGCGTCTCGATGCCAATGGCGGCTGGGATGTCAATGAAACCATCGAGCGGATGAAATCACTATCCGGGTATCCCATCGAGTTTGTCGAACAGCCCGTCAACGAACCCACGCTGCGGGAGTTGGATAAGATTAAGACTAAAGTCGAATGTACGCTTCTGCTTGATGAGGCAATTAAAAGCGCAGAGGATATCGAGAGATTCCATCCGGTCTGCGATGGGGTAAGCCTCAAGCTCGCCAAGTGCGGCGGCATCAAGGAGACCCTGCGGCTCGCGGAAGCAGCCCGCGAACGTGGTCTGCAACTGCTCCTCGGCTGCATGGTGGAATCCTCCGTGGGTATCTCTGCGGCATGCCATATCTCATCACTTTTTGATTACCTTGATCTCGATTCGATACTCCTGATCGAAAACGATCCAGCCTGGGGCGCGCATTTCGACGGAGAACACCTGATCCTGCCGGAAGGACCCGGCCTTGGACTTGTCCGAGAGGAAACGACACTTGCTTAGATTTCTATCAATCACCGCACTATTGCTCACACTGCTCTCTGTGCCACTGTTTTCACAGACGGCAGATTCAAACGCACCTCGAATCGAAGTGATCTATCCCAAGCCGGGCCAACGGATCGGCGCCGCCGACTCCACCTTCATCCTCGGAAATGTCACCCCTGGATCTGCCCTGAAGATCAATGACTTCGACGTGGATGTCTATCCGAACGGCGCATTTCTGGCGTTCCTGCCGCTGAAAGCGGGTGCCTTCACCTTCCGGCTTGAAGCAACACTCGGTGGGAAAACCAAATCATACAGCCTCAACGTAACCGTCCCCGAACCCTACATCACTCCACCGGAGGACACGCTGCTGTTTCGCAGCGACTATATGCTGCCGACCGCTCCGATCATGATGATGGAAGGGGATGAGCTGGAGGTCGCCTTTCGCGGAACCCCCGGCTTGAACGCCTACTTCCAGCTTTCTTCAGACCCGCGCTTCTTCACGATGACCGAATCGCCACCTGAACCGCAATCCTACTGGGCGCGAGAGCTGTTCGGCGAGGATGACTACCCCGACTCGCTCCTGATGCGCGGGCGCTATACCGGAATAACCCACCTGACGCACCGGAATGT
>JBECKX010000198.1:0-25967 GCA_040235515.1 Candidatus Zixiibacteriota bacterium | reverse complement strand
TAGCAAGGGCTTGACCTTTGCGATGAGGCGGGAACTTATAGAAGTGGGGATAGCGATTGACGGCTTCGATTTCTTTGTAGCCGACACTCGCGTACCAGTTGCACGCCACAATAGAGCGTGAGGTTGTCAGCAGTGACAATCTGATCCCCTGTTTGCGGAAGTAATCCTCGGCGGCGTCCAGCAGCTTACGACCTACGCCGCGCCTGCCGAGTGCGGGTCGTGTCGCCACTGCCCAGATTCCGCCGACATTTTCGGTTTCGCCATGCTTGTTGCGGGTCGGCAGGTGCATTACTCCCACGAAGCCGATCAGTTTGCTTTTCTCGACAGCGCAGAATCCGATCGGTGTATCCTTGATGCGGACATCCTGTGGATTCCACCAGTCGATCCAGTCGGAGGTACAGTGGAACCCGAAGGACTTGGCCCATAACAGGAAGATGTCGGAGCGATCTTCGAGCTGATCGTAGGTCAGGATTTTCATGGCAGCAATGTAAGGGAATTCGCGACTTGAATCAAATGGAGAGGGGAGGATTCGAACCTCCGAAGACATTAGCCAACAGATTTACAGTCTGTCCCGTTTGACCGCTTCGGTACCTCTCCAGATAGAGACGGAGAATATATTCAGAATCGATTTCGATGCAACGATTTTTTGGAATCAAGTAACCGAGTTATTCGATACGTTTAACTTGCAGCTTAACCTCCGCCGGCGCGGGAATTGCCAGTTCGATCGCGACGGTATCACCCGGCGCGTAGGCAGTCGCAGAGATTTCGAATCCGAAGTGAGTCGGTGGGTCTTTGTGAATCTTGTTGTTGATGGAAACCGTCGAGGTATCACAACATTGCCAGGCCGGCTGGCTCGCGGCCGAGGCATCGATCGTGAATTGCGATGTCCAATCGAAACTCGCGGCAACCATTCTCAGGCTGTACGTTCCGGCCGCGACCTGCGCACCGCCGATGCGTTGATCCCAACAGATGCAATGATAGCCGACCAGGGAAATAGTCTCATCGAGGAGATTTGGCTCGATCGGCAGTCGGTCATTGGTACTCTTCTCATCGCTGCACGCAAGCAGGATTGTGACAAGTATGAGTAATATCGTACAATATTTCAGCATTGAGAGATTCTCCGCCCGTTGCTGCGATCCGCCCAGGAATAATATAGCGACTTGTCGGAGGATTGTCAGCAAATCAAACATGGAGCTGCGCGCTGGTGAGTCTCCAGGGTCGTCACGGTCATCACATACTCGTTATCGGGGGCACCGGGATGCTGGCAGGAGTCTGCAGGCAACTTGCCGAAGATGGTTATTCGGTATCGGTCGTCGCACGGACGACCGAAAGGTTGCGGCATCTGGCCGCTTCAGCCCGGAGCAGCTCGGGAGTAATCCACCCTATTGCGGCGGACTACTCCCGGTCTGCTGAGTTTGAACGAGCGCTGGTATCAGACTGCGAGCAGTTCGGCAGGCCGTCGCTGGCGCTTTGCTGGATTCATAACCATTCGCGCGACGCTGCTGTACAGGTAGCTGGAGCGATCGGCGACTTTGCCGCGCCGGCTGACTTCTATAACATCCTCGGAAGTGCAGCGGCTAATCCGATACAGGCGGATGCGGAGTTGCGCCGGGACTTGAAGCGGCGCAAGGATATTCGCTACCATGAGATCACTCTTGGATTCAAGATCGAGAATGGCCAATCGCGCTGGCTGACTCACGCGGAGATTTGCGCCGGAATCCTGGTGGTGGTTCGCGATGGCTCTGACCAAGCGATCATCGGTACCACGACACCGTGGGAAATGCGGCCATAGAAAATCGCGTCGGTCGACCGACTCGATCTTGTCAGATCTTATGGTTGCGGAGGTGGTTACCCAGCTCCGAGAATACGAGATTCTGGACGACATCCGATTTGAGAAAATCGTGTGGGAAACCGAGCTCGATCTGGCTGGCGTCATCCAGACGCTGCACGTGATCCTGCGTCAGTTCATGCTCAAGGCACTCGAGATTCTGTTTGAGTTGTTCTGCCGTCCGCGCACCCACGATCGGTACCATCACCTGGCTCTGCTGACGCACCCAGTTGATCGCGACGTGCGATGAGCTGCAACCGATCTCGTCGGCGATCTCATCGACTACTTTTGCAATCTTCATCGCCCATTCCGAGCGGCGTTTGCTGTCAGGTTTTGTGCGACCTTCGAGATCGCTCTTATTCCCATGACGACTGAATTTCCCGGTGAGTGCACCTCCGCCCAGCACGCCCCAGGGCGTGACGGCGATATCAAGTGCTTTCGCCATCGGCAACAGATCGCGTTCCGGTGTGCGTTGCAGCAAGCTGTATTCGATTTGCAGCGCCGTGAAGGGGGTCCAGCCCATCAGATCGGCCATTGTATTGGCGCGCGAGACTATCCAGGCGGGTGTATCGGAGATGCCGATATAGAGTATCTTCCCCTGCCGAACCATGTCATCCAGCGAGCGGAGGACTTCCTCCACCGGTGTGGTGAAGTCCCAGGCATGCAGCCAGTAGAGATCGATGTAGTCGGTACCGAGCCGTTTGAGGCTGGCCTCGAGCGACTGCATCATATTCTTGCGGCTGTTGCCCGAATAGGAGATGTCACCCTTGCGCATGCTGAGGGTGTACTTGGTGGCGAGTACAAAGCTGGAGCGTTCGGACCGGATGAATTCTCCAACATATTTTTCGCTCGTCCCCTCGGTGTAGCGATTGGCTGTATCGAGGTAATTGCCGCCGTTCTCGACAAACGTATCGAAGACACGTTTGCTTTCTTGTTTATCGGCACCCCAGCCCCATTCGGGACCGAAGGTCATGGTGCCGAGACAGAGCTCTGAAACTCGGAGTCCGCTGCGGCCAAGTAGAAGATATTTCATGATTTCCCTCAGATTCTCAGCTTGAGTAAATCGGTCTTTCCCCGTTGATACGCAGCATAGTCAGTTTGAGTTAGGTCGCAAACTAAAATGGTCAGGAATGGCGTTTTTCGGTGTCTCTAAGATTGAGTTGAGGTTCACCCGGTGTTGATAGCCTGCTCTATCCGGGAAACTGCTTGATTGCGTCGCGTCGAACAACCTTCCCGCTGCCTTTTGCATTTGGCGATGCTTCGTGAAGATAGAAGTGCTTATTGGGCAGTGAATCAGCGTACTCAAAGGCCGCGGCGGCTGCTTTGTGCATCGTTTCGTCAGCATTATCGGTGAGACGGCGAACATTTTCTTTGATGGTGATTTCGGCGAGTTCGCAGAAGTGTTCGAAGGCGGCGCGGTCACGTTCGAATTCGCGCCCGGAGTCGCCGCGTTTGATCTGCATATCGATTTTTGCGAGGGAGCAGGCATACGCATTCAGCCAAACAGCATTATCCGCCAGTCGTGCCTGTACCGCCTGCCGTTTGATGATCTCTTCGCGGTAGCGTTTGCTCACCAGCTTGAACTGATGGCTGTGCTCTGCCACCAGTTGGCAGCATCGCTGGGAGAATTTTCTGAGCGAGTTGTCGACATTCCGGATGGTGGGGGCAGCCGGCTTCTTGCCGAAAAACAACTCCAGCCCTAATGGAATAGCACGTCGTGCGACTGAGGGTTTGAGCCCGTTGCCAAGAATCCGGAAGAGATTCTTGAACAGCCCCTGTTCACTATCCCAGCCGACGAGGTTCTGCACCGCCAACATTTGTTCGGCAAGCTGTTTGCCTCCGTAACCGAAGATGAAGGATTGCATCACTTCATTAGCACCCTCCACAATCGTATTGATTCGAGAATCTCGCAGCGAGCGCTCAACTTCATTCTCGGTCATATACCCTTCGCCCCCCATCACCTGGAGGGCATCGTTGACGACCACCCAGCCCATCTCAGAGTTGAAGACTTTGCAGGCGGCGGTCTCGACCATGATATCCTTGTCGTGGCGATCCAGCATACCGGTCGTCATGTAGAGCACCGCGTCCATAGCATAAGTCAGCGCGGACATTTTGGCGATCCGCTGCTGCACCAGTTCAAACTCCGCCAGCGGCCGACCGAACTGGAACCGCGTCTGCGCCCACTTGGTCGCCTGGTCGCGACAGCGGCGCGCGGCGCCGAGCATCCCGGCAGAGAGGGTACAGCGCCCGAAGTTCAGACAGGAGAGCGCGACAAAGAGCCCCTTCCCCTCTTTATGCAGCAGGTTTTCGCGCGGCACTCTGACGTTGTTGAGCCTGATGCGCGCCTGCCAGGTACCGCGGATGCCGCACTTGGAGCGATTCTTCTCGAAGATGTCGACGCCGTCGAGGTCGGGGGTGCAAATGATAGCCGTGACGCGATCCTCCAGCTTGCCTGTCTTCTCGTTGCGCAGTCGCTGCTTTGCCATCACCGTGAACAGGCCGCTGATCGCGCCGGAGGTCGACCATTTCTTTTCCCCATTGAGGATATAGTATTTGCCATCCTCACTGACTTCACAGCGCGTCTCCTGCCCACCGGCATCACACCCGACATTCGGTTCTGAAAGGCAGAATGCCGAGACATCACTGGTAGCCATCAGCGGCAGGTACTTCCGCTTCTGTTCCTCAGTTCCGAAAAGCATCAGCGCCTTACAACCGATCGATTGGTGGGCTGAGACCAGCACGGCTGTGGATGCACAGGTTTCGCCGATGCGTGCCAGCACGCGGTTGTAGCTTGTCACGCCGAGGCCGAGCCCACCGTACTGCTCCGGGATAGTCATGCCCATGACTCCGATCGCGAAGAGACGATCGATGACCCAGCGAGGGATTTCCTGTTGCTGATCGATTTCGAAGGATGGATGCTCTTCACGCAGGTACTTGTCCAGCTCGTTGAGCAGAGCATCGGTCCGGGCTACTTCGGCTTCACTCACCTGCGGATAGGGAAAGATCAATTCTTCGCGGAGATTGCCCCAGAACAGGTTTTTCACGAAACCGATTTCGCCGGGTTCGGGACCAAGCAGCGATTCAGCATCCTCGAGCATCTTGCGATCTTGTTCGGAGACGTTTTTCAGCTTCTTCAACTCAGACATTGACGTTTTTCCCTGGTAAAGATTAAGTCATCACCCGGCCGCAGTACGCCGCTGTGTTTACTTTAATTATTAGATTTACGATAAGGAATCCTGCTTCGACATCCGGCACGCCCTGCTGCGTGTACAATCAAGTGGTGGCGGCCGGCGTTTCCACCGGAGTGGCGGCAATATGTAAAAATGTACTAAACTTGTCACTGTTTCTTTGACGCGAGTGGATGATCTGCTGTTTGTCACCTACCGGGCAATTGGCATCCGTTGCCGGAGTGATATCTGATTTGAACAATGAAGCTGTTGGAGATTTATCGATCTTATGTTAACATCATCAGCAAGTGGTCGGCCTTACCGATCGGGGTGAATGATCAAGCTATTGTCGCACTTGTTGCAGGGGTTATGATGCGCACCGAGAATATGAAGAATATCCTGTTGCTACTGGTGATGCTGCAGATGTTTGCGGCTACCGGCGGATTCGCACAGAATCAGCGCGAGAACGATGTGCAACCGAAACTGGTCGTCGTGATCGTTGTCGACCAGATGCGTGCCGACTATCTGTCGCGCTTTGACCATTTGTTCACGGGTGGTTTTCGACGACTGCTCGATAACGGCTTCCTCTTCACCAATGCATACCACGCCCACGCTTACACCGAGACCGGTGCAGGACACGCGGCGTTGGCGACTGGCGCGTACCCGAACCAGAATGGAGTCGTCAGTAACGGGTGGTTTGACAAGGCGACGAAGCGGAATGTTTACTGCGTGGAGGACTCGCTCAGCGCGATAACCGGCAAGCCGCAAAAGCCGGGCCGTTCACCGGCATTCTTGAAGATGATGACTCTTGGCGACTGGGTGCGCAATGAATCATGGGACAGCAAGGTGGTCAGCCTGGCGCTCAAGGATCGGACCGCGATTTTGATGGGAGGGTTCCGGGCCAACCTGGCGGCGTGGTATGACTGGGAGGATGGGACGTTGGTGACCTCGCTATTCTACACGGCGGTCTATCCCGATTGGCTCAGAGAATTCAACGAACGGCGACCGACGGAAGAGTATTTCGGTGGAGTCTGGGAGAAGCTGCTCCCTGACAGCGCTTACGCCGACTGTCATCGGGATGACTTCCCCGCCGAAGCTGATGGAATCAAAACAGCTTTTCCGCACAACTACCTTCCTGCACCGGATGAAGACCCGGCCAAGTACTATGACAATCTGCGTTCGACGCCGTTCGGGGATCATATGGTAATCGAAGCCGCCAAGGAGTGTGTTGTGGGTGAGGGTTTGGGGGCTGACAACGATCTCGATCTGCTCTGGATCGGATGTTCGGCGGCCGACTATGTCGGGCACAGCTACGGACCGTTCAGCCATGAAGTTGAGGACTACTATCTGCGCCTCGACCGTTACCTGGGGAGCCTCATTGACTTTCTCGATTCGTTGCGGGGTAGCGATTCATACTTGATCGCGCTCTCTTCCGACCACGGTGTTCTGCCGCTCCCGGAGCATCTGGCAGAGCAGGGTATCGACACCCGCAGGATGAGCATCGACTCAGCCTGGGAAGAGGTAGAGCAGGCAGGTGTGCGGGTTGGTGAACGGATGGGACTCGGTGAATCACCGATCCTCAAGGTCAACCGCGGCGTCTACCTGAATGATCCGGTGATTCGCAATGCACGCGCCGATTGGAGACGTGTTGAGATCGAGGTGGCGAATGAGCTGCGGCTGCTGCCATTCATCGAGGATGTATTCACTTCGCATGACCTGCTCGATCCGGTGCCGCTTCGCCCCTATCAACAGCTTTATCGCAACAGTTACTATCCCGGTCGCTCCCCGGACATCATGTTTCGCTTGAAGGAAAACTGGCTATTGACCAACTGGAAGTTCGGTACGTCACACGGAGAGTGTTACCGCTACGATACCGACGTTCCGATGCTTTTCTATGGCGCCGGCGTTCCGCACGGACGCAGTAATGCGCGGGTTGAGACTGTGTCGTTTGCACCTACGGTGGGCGAATTGATCGGGTATCCGCCGCAATCCGACATAAATGGTCGGTCGCTCGTGCCGTACTTGCGGGGAGAAAGCGGTCGATAGCTCCTCGAGGGAGGCGATCCGCCGGGTTAGATGACTGAAGCACGCCGCGACCCCCCCTTTCACTGGGGAGTTTCCACCTCCGCTTATCAGATTGAAGGGGAAATCCACAACGACATGTCGGAATGGGAACGTCTGGGGCGATTCCGCCGCGACGGACTGAACCCAGTTTACGGTAATGCGTGCAAACATTGGGAACTGTGGGAGCAAGATTTCGAGCGGCTGCGCGAACTCGGCGCAAATGCCTATCGTTTTTCCGTGGAGTGGGCGCGATTGGAACCGGAGCGAGGGAGATTCGATGAGCGGGCGCTGGATCGCTACGACAGGATGGTGGATCGCCTGCTTGAGTATGAGATCATCCCGATGCTCACGCTCCACCACTTCACACATCCTGCCTGGTTCCACGGCGCCACACCATGGCATAAGCCGGAGGCGGTTGAGTCGTTTCAGAAGTTTACCGAATTTGTAGCGAAGCGACTGGGTGATCGCATTCCTTATTATGTCACGCTCAATGAGCCTATCGTGTGGGCACTTGCAGCGTATGTCGACGCTAAGTTCCCGCCCGGTGTGAAGAGTCCCAAGCTGTTGGCGGAAGTGCTTTACAACATGCTTGCAGCGCATGTTCGAGCCTTTGACACAATCAAGGGTATCAATGCAGCAGCGGAAGTGGGCATCGCGAAGAACTTCATAATCTTCAAAACAGCGCGTAAAGGCAATCCGCTGGATCAGAAGGTAAAGCGACTGATCCACCGCTTCTACAATTTGATGCTTCCAACGGCATTCGAGGAGGATCGCGTTACGATCAGGTTTCCTTTCCTGGTAAATTTCGAACGGGAGCTGGCTCTGAAGGAGAAGATCGACTTCTGGGGAGTGAACTACTATTACCGGATGCATGTACGCTTCCGGTTGAGCCTATCTCGCCCTTTTGATCTCTTCTTTCGGAATACTTCGGGTGAGGGCTTTTCCGATTTAGGCTGGGAGATTTACGCTCGCGGGCTGCAGCGCGTATTGAACTGGATGAAGTTTACCAATAAGCCGTTGTTTGTGACGGAGAATGGTATCGCGGCAGAGGATGATTCTCGCCGGGTGGAGTTCATGCAACGACACCTGGAAAAGCTGGAAGAGGCGCTGACGGACAATCCTCAAGTTCGTGGCTATTATCACTGGTCGTTACTCGACAACTACGAGTGGCTAATCGGCTATGGCGCGAGATTCGGGCTCTACGAGGTAGATTTTGAAAACGGGTATCGGCGCACTCTGCGCGACAGCGGCGTTTACTTCGCCAATTACATCCGCCAGAAACAGGGTAAGTCACTGATTGACAACGCCCCTTAACTCCTTATCGAATCCGAACAAAATTCTAAAACCGGTTGAATAAGCGGGCGGTTAATAGCTACCGATGAATTCGGAAGAGCCGGATTCTCTAGTTGGAGATCGCTTTTGAAAGAGTCTATCGAGATCATTCTGATCGCTGCCCTGGCGTTCAGCGGTGGGTATGCTGTAATTGCGACAATCATTGCGGCATACGAACTGAAGCTGAACACTCGCAGCAGCAAGCCACCTCGGGTGAGCCCCCCTGTTACGATATTCAAGCCACTCAAGGGTATGGATGACCAGCTGGAGTTGAACTTGCGGTCGTTCTTCCAATTGCGCTACCCGAAGTACGAGTTGATTTTCGGCGTAGCTGAGACGGATGATCCGGCCATTGAGATAGTAAAGAAACTGATTGCGGAGTACCCGGCGATTGAAGCCAGACTTGTCGTCGACACGCGCGTTGCCGGACTCAATCCGAAGATCGCAAACTTGCGAAACATGTACCCCCTCGCCAGATACCACTATTTGCTGATCAGCGACAGCAATGTGCGCGTGAGGCCGGAATACTTATCGAATATGATGAGTTATCTGCAGAAGCGAGATGTTGGGCTGGTGACTTCCACCATTCGCGGCGAGTCTGCCCGAACCGTTGCGGGCTTGCTGGAGAACCTGCATCTGAACTCATTCGTCGCCTCCAGCGTTTTCGCGGTGCGACGCCTCTTCAAGGTGCCGATCGTGATCGGAAAATCGATGTTGTTGCGGAAACAAACGCTGCTGCGGATCGGTGGATTCGAGGCGTTCGCTGATTTCCTCGCCGAGGATCAATTGATCGGCATGGCGGTGCGAGAGCTGGGTCTGAAAGTACGTGCCTCAACTCACTGGATCAACAACATCAACGAGTCCTGGAGTTGGAGTAAGTTCCTCAATCGGCATGTGCGCTGGGCGAAGCTGCGACGTAACCTCGACCTGCCGAATTACATAGCAGAGATTCTGTCCCATCCACTCATGCTCTCGGCTGTGTATCTGCTGTTCCGGCATGACATCAAAGGTGTGCGCGTTTTCGCGGTCATCATGCTCTCGAAGTATCTGTGTGATATCATCATGCTGCGGATGCTCAAATCGGACCTGAAGGTATGGCACTATCTGCTGTTACCTGTAAAGGATGCCATCATGATCGGTATCTGGTTCGTCCCCTTCTTTGACCGTCAGATTGTATGGCGCGGCAACAGATTCACAATCACGAAGAACACCGCGCTCGAACCATTGACACAGCCGGTGGAATAGCGCCTCACTTTTGCAGCGTTCTTCCTGGTCTCAATTATCTCCCTGGCTTTGCTGATCGTGCGCTTCTCCTAGTCGATTTGCGCGAGTGCAGCACCTCCCAGGCGCGCAGGATTTCACCGACGCTCCAGGCTTGAGAGATACAGCCACGGGGCCAGTACGGCGGATCACCATCGAAGAGTTCGCTGACTTTCCCGAGCCCGCTTCCGCGCAGCTGATGCGCAATCGGTTCGAGGAATGACATGGCGGTCACGCGGTCCTTGAACACGCGCAGGTGTGCCTGTACAAAGGGACCGAGCAACCAACCCCAGGCGGTGCCCTGATGATAGGCGCTGGCGCGGCTTCCTTCCGGACCTGTGTACTTGCCGAAGTAGTTGGGTTCGCCGGGCGCCAGTGTACGCAGGCCGTATGAGGTGAGGAGTTGCCGGGCGCAGACACTGACCACTTTGCGCTGTTGCTCTTTCGTCAGAGGGGAGAATGGAAGGGCTACGGCGAATATCTGATTCGGCCTGATCGACGCATCCTTGCCGGCGGGTGTGTCGATGACGTCGAAACAGCATCCGTCCGCTTCATTCCAGAACTTGGAGAAGCTGGCGGCACACTTATCCCGCCGTTCGATGTACATATCCGGTTTCTCACCGAGTTTATTGGAGAATTCCGTCATCGAGTTGAGAGCATTCAGCCAGAGGGCATTCACCTCCACCGCTTTGCCGATTCGAGGAGTTACAACCCAATCACCCGCTCTGGCATCCATCCAGGTCACCGGCATACCATCCTCACCGGCGAAGAGCAGGCCATCCTCCCGGTCCACCTTGATACGAAAGCGAGTGCCTTTGATATACCAATCGATGATGCCGACTAGAATCGGATAGAGCTCGAAGAGCAGATCCATGTCAGCGGTACGCTCGATATATTGTCGCAAGGCTTCGAAGTACCAGAGTGAGGCATCAACGGTATTGTACTCCGGTAGTTCTCCCTCATCGGGGAAATGGTTGGGCAACATTCCCCTGTCCACATACTCGGAAAAGGTTTTCAGAATCCTGCGGGCGATGTGGGGTCTGCCTGTCGTGAGCGTCAGTCCGGTCAGGCTGACCATCGTCGCACGCCCCCAATCGCTGAACCAGGGGTAACCGGCGATGATCGATTTGCCGTCGGGGTCGTCGCGTGTGGGTCGGCTCACGACGAACTGGTCGGCGGCGAGCACGAGTTGTTTGATCCATGCCGGAGTGGTTCGACTCGATCCGCCACCATGTACTTTGAAATCGTAGAGAATGTTTTCTTCCCGCTCGCGGTGCCGATCGAACGCCGACGATTCCAGCTCCAGCGCATCCTCGTGCGTGGATGCCACAATCGTTACACTATCACCCTCAGTGAGTTCAACAGTGAAATTGCCGACATGAAGATGATCTTCCAGATCCGCCAGCCCCCTGTTCCGTTCGAGCTTCAAGTTAAAGTTATGCACCCAGACGTGGGAGTCCCGAAATGTCGCGGTCGGCGAGAGCAGATAGAATGGGGTGGCACCCTCGAAGGCGACGAATTTGCGGCCATGTTTCAGTTTCTCGCACTCGAATTTCCAGCTGTCCGCCTTGGTGGTATCATGGAAATCGCGGTAGTTGACGAGGGCTTTCAGGGTCAGAGTTACGGGATTGATGGCGCGCAGGAGGTTGTAGCGAACATAGGTTGTGTTCTTGCCCTGCTCCATCCAGATTCGCTTCTCAAGCAGAGCGTCACCGAAGGCAAAGCGCCAGGTTGGCGCGAGGTGTTCGAGGTGGAAGCTTTCGGTATAGTAGTAGCCTTCCGGGGCGATGACATCATCACGCCAGCGGTTGGTAAACAGTTCGTGTTCCTCGCCGTCGTATTCTACCAGTTCATCGAGTTTGGTAACGAGCAGTGTTCTGCCCAGAGGTGGGTTGAGTGCGGCGAAGAGAAGACCGTGATAGCGGCGAGTGAGACTGCCTGCGACGGTACCGGAGGCAAAACCGCCGATCGCATTGGTGACGAGCCATTCGCGCCTCTCGGCGGCGCGCAGCAGGCCACAAATTCCTCTTCCGAAAGCGACAACCGGCTGCCGCGGTTTACTGATTAAGGTGCGTTTCCTCTCGCGCGATGGCACTTCGCGATTTCTCCGACTTCAATGACAAAGGTGAGCAACGCGCCGATCCGTTCTGCCCGGACACGACCTGTTGGACGCCAAAATAGAGATTAAATTCTATTTCGCCAGTGGTTTTCTCGGCAGGTAGAAGGTGGCGGTTGAGGCGTGCCCCGGCTACGAAATCTCTTAATTATAGCAAAAGCGGGGAGCTGTCCTCGCGAACAGCTCCCCACATGCTCCGAACCTTAGAACGGAGGTTACGGACAATTAGCGCACGGAACAGGTCCGCCGCCAAAGATATAGTTGACGATGTAGACGGCATCCGTGATCGAAACGCCGCCGCTGCAATCGACGTCGCCGGCCTGAAGCGGGTTGGGCGCCGGTCCGCCGCCGAAGATATAGTTGACGATGTAGACGGCGTCCGAGATCGTGACCGCGCCGCTCGGCTCAACGTCACCGCAGAGATACCCGCCGGTGCAGGCGACATCGAGCGCTCCGATCAGTTGCGAACATGGGTTGTTCCCAACCGCGAGCGGAGAGATATCGGAGATGGTATAGTCAGCCGCGTCGGCGTCGCAGAAGAGCGGATTGGTTCTCAGATTGTTCGCCATCGATGCCTGACCGGCGATGCAGCCAATCCAGTCGCCACCGTCGTTGCCGAAGATGTCGCTGCAGGAGAAGGTGGGCGACGAGGCGCCATCGTCACAATAGACAGCTTCGCCATCCAGGTTGAATGAGATGACCGAGTTGCTGAATACGGGTGACGAGTTGGAACAGTAGACTCCGCTCCCAAGCGCCGCATCATTCGCTGACATGGTGATGAAGTCAAAGGTCGGGCTTGCATCGACGCAGGCGATCGCGCCGCCGCCGGCTGCGGTGTTGGAGTGAATCACGCAGCGCTGAACGAGAGGAGTGCTGCCCTCGCAGTAGATGCCGCCGCCTCTGGAATTGGCGCGGACTGATGTGTGTGTACCGATTCCGTTTCGAATCGTAAACCCGAGCAGGCGTGCCAGCGCGCCCTCACCATTCTTGAAGCTGACCGCGCTGCCTTCCGTCGAGAATCCGAGGATATTCGGGTCGGCATCAATGGTGGTCGCCTGCAGGTGAGCGAGATCATTGTCGAGCAAGTACCTGCTTCCAACCAGCACGTTCTTACCGAGGAAATTCACTCGTTCGACGTAGGTACCTTCATTGGCCACGATCGTGTCGCGAACCGTTGCCGATGAAACATCAACGCCCTCCTGTATACCTGAGCCGTTGGAGGTGTTTACACCACGATACCAGCCACCGGTGTGGGCATTTCCGACATAATTGAATCCCCACCAGGGCGAGTAATCAACGTTGTCGGAGACTTCATCACCGGTCGCTGTGCTGTTGGTAGTGGAATGCAGCGGTCCGCTCTTGTCGCCGAACCAGTTCTCTTCCGCATTCCACATGACGGTCGTGCCGTTGTCGATCGCGACACCATTGTTGGAGAAGGCATTTCCATTGACAGTGACCGGCCCGGCAAAGGTACCACCGCTGGCATAACAACGAATTCCGAACGAGCCGAAGCCGACATCGGTGGCATCCTTGACCGTGTTGCCGTTCAAGGTAATGTTCTCGATGTGCGCCGATTGACCGTCATTCCACGAGTTCAGACCGATATTGCCGGTGTAGCCTACCGATCCGGAAACCGTGTTATTGAGGATCTGGATATTGCTGACAACCGCCGGATCGGTACGCCCCTGCGCTGTTACCAGGATGCCGGTGAATCCGCCGCTGATATCGTTGTCCGCGACAGTCGAGTTCTGGCAGTTGGTACACTCGATGCCATAGACATTGGTGTTCGACGACCAGGTTCCCATGTTGACGTCGTTGCAGCTGATCTGGATGTTGTCGAATGCGCTCTGGCCATCGTTGAAGAAGAAGATCGCCGCCCAGATGACGGCATCGAAGCGATTGTTGCGAATCGTGATGTTGGTCATCGGGTCGGCGTCATTGCCGTAGGCCCAGATTCCACAGGCGCCGCCACCCGTTCCCGGCGCGGTGCCGTAGTTCTGGATATTGAAGCCTTCGATAGTGACATTGTCGATTCCCGCTGCGAGTTTGAAGCAGCGAGCGTGCTGACCGAGGCCGGTACCATCCATTACCGGAGCGTTCGCACCGGCACCGGGGCAGGTTGCGTCAACAACTCCGGTCAGTGTCATCTGTTTGTTGATCTCGATATCAGCTTCGTTGTACGTGCCCTCAGCGACATGGACAATTCCACCGTCACCAACTGCGAAGACCGCATCGGCGACCTTGTCGAATGCGTCGTAGCCGAAGGTATGTCCACCTGCCCCGCCGCCGCCGGTGTAGTCATCGTCGACCCAGACCTCCAGCGGACCGGAGGTAAAGGTACAAGAGCTGAAGTCGTCGTTGCTCCAGGGCTGGTAGGTCACATTGTCTGTAGTGGGATCACCCAGGCCGGAGGGGTTTGTCGTAGCGTGGAACGGCCCGGAGATATCCCCCCACCAGTTGCATGTGGCGTCGACAGGCGCTGACGTTGTTGATTCAATACCCGTGAGATTGCCGAGAAAAGTATTGCCGTTGGCGGTGACTGTAAAGACTCCGCCCTGGTCTTCGAAGAACATGCCGGTATCCCAGTCGCTGAAAATGCAACCGGTGACATTGAGCGTGAGATCATCCTCAGGCCAGGGATAGAGTCCGGCGATCCCCGGCAGGTTAGCGCCGAGAAAATCGGTGTCAGTTATGTCGACGACAACCGCCGCACGGGAGAAGTCCGTGAATCCCGCTTCTAACATTGCATCCGGCGCCAGACCGCGACTACCGTTACTCTTCGCACTATAGGCATCGATGAAGACACCTTCTGCGGTCGGGTTGGTGATGGTGCAGTCATCAATCGTACCCGAAGTATTGAGATAGTAGATGCTTGCCTGGGCATCGTCAATGTCAGTGCCTGTGATATCGACGGACGTTCCCTCGTACAGCAAGATTCCGGTGGAATAGTAGGTTGCGGGCGTGTAGGTATACCCTGCAACATTGCAGTCGGTGATCGTTCCCCCTGAACCATAGCCCAGCTGGATTCCATTTTGAGCGATGGTTGCTGTCGCGCTCGCACCGGTTACGGTGCAGTTCGTGACGTTGGCCGTGAGACCCGTACCGAGGAGCGTGATGCCATTCTTCTGGAAGTTGTCAATCGTGCAGTTGACGACATCGATCGTGTAAGGTCCACCGGTGTTGTTGTAGGCATAGATGCCGTTGCCATGCTGGGAACCGGTGAATGGGGTTTCGATAATTCCAGTGATGACGCTGTTGGAGACGGTGCCATCAGCGTTCCAGAAGCCGATACCGACGAAACGATAGTTGCCATTGGCGCGCCCGGCGCCATCGAGGCGGATGTTGTCGATTGTGACTCCTGTCGCGCCGTCGATTCCAATCACCGGATAGTTGTTGTTGCCGGTACTGAAGAAGTAGGCGAGGCTTACAGGCGAGGTGACGATCGTGTTGAGATTGGGATCCGTTCCGAATCCAGCGCCGAGGAGGTTCAGGTCATCTTTGGTGATCACCACCTGCTCCTCATAGGAACCGGGTGCGACATTGACCGTGGAGCCTGTTACCCTGTCAACGCCCTCCTGAATTCTCGTCACGGCGCCAACCTGCGGGGAGTCATCATCAACCCACAGTTCGCTGAAGTCGCCCTGGAATCCTGCCGCTCCGCTCTGGTCTGTTCCATCGGCGAGCCAGGGAGTATAGTCAACATCACCATCGATCAGCGCTGCGACACCTGCGGCAGTCGCGATGCCATACCAGTTTCCTGATGCGTCCACCGTTTGTGCAGCCAGATTCGACCAGAGATTCCAGGTGCCGGCATCGGTGAGGCTGTTGTTGTACACGGTCAGGTGGACGGGGTCGCCGTAGTCGTAGGCGGCGATGTTATAGTCCCAGTGGCTGATTTCACACTCTTCGATCGTGAGTGTAACATCACCACCGCCGGCTGCGAATGCGCCGACGCCCCAGCTATCGGTCAGATCGACACCGGTTAACACTGTAGCGGAAAGCAAAACGTTGTTTGTGGCTTTCGTGGCCGGTACATAACCGGGATCGATTCCTTGCGACAACCTGCGGGGTTGAGTGGCGGATTTCGAGCCTGAAGAACTGTAGGCGTAGAAGCCATCGCCGCCTGCCGGGCTTGTGATGGAACCATTGCTGAAGCTGCCACTTCCATCGATCCAATAAACGGAGGTCTGACAGCCAGAGATATCAATGTTCTCGGCGACGACTGTCCCGTCGCTCTGTACCAGGAATCCGGTGGATGTCCAGGTTGCGCCGGTGTAGGCGACGTCCGCCAGCTGGCAATTCGTCGCGTTGCCGCCTGCGCCGGAGCCATACTGCAACGCGTTCTGGGCGATTGTCGGAGTAGGCCCTTCGCCTGTGACATCACAATCCGTCACGTCCAGGGTGAGATAGCTACCGAGCCCGGTGATGCCATTCTTCTGGAATTCGGTGACGGTGCAGTTGGTGACGGCCACAGCTCGAGCCGGGGGATCGTACGCTGTCACAAACACCCCCAGCCCATGCTGTGAGCCGCTGAAAGGAGCATCTTCGATATTCTGTACCGTCATATCAGCGATCGAACCGCCGGCGTTGCTCATGCCAACTCCGACGAAACGGTAGTTGGTGTTGCCGCGGCCAAGTCCGTCAACAGTCATGCCGCTGAGGCTGATCGCATCGGCATCGTGGGCATAAAGGATCGGATAGTTGTCTCCCCCGCCCGAATTGAAGTATGCAGTCAGCGAGGTTGGTGACTGCAGAATAGTACCTGCGCGTGATTGGCCGATCAGGCTGAGGTCTTTGGCGATCTCAACCTGCTCCTCGTAGGTGCCGTCGGCTACATGAACGGTGCCACCGCCGGGCGCGAGGTCGACACCCTCCTGAATCACGGTCGCAGCGGCAGCTTGCGGACTGTCATCATCCACCCAGAGTGTCAGAAAATCGCTCTGGAACCCGGGGTCTGCGACATCGGTGCCTGAGCCAAGCCAGGGGGAATAGTCAACGTCAGAGGAGACTTTGGTTGCCACCACGGATGGTGTGGCGTCGCCATACCAGTTTCCTGGTGCGTCTATCAGCGCGCCAGTCTGGTTGTCGATCGAGAGTCCACCTAGCACAAAGATGCTGTTCTCGGTAAGACCGTAGACTTTGCCATCGACGAGCCCTGTGGTCACCTGAATGGCGGCAGTACCGCTGCCTGTGAAAGTGTTGTTCGAACAACTATTGACTCTCCCGCCGTTGGTCAAGAGCCCGATTCCATTGTTGTGCAGGATGTTGTTATTGAACTCGATATTGACATCGCGACCGGTCACCGGGGTAGCGGCATTACGATAGAGGTCAACCCCGCGAGCAAAGCCGGTTATCTGATTGCCATCGAGCACGGCGTAGTTTGTACCATTTTCATCGCCGAGGAAGTCACCGTCGTCGGTCATGAAGATTCCGGTACCCTCCCCTTTGTTCGTGCCATCGCTGGCGGTGGCGGTGAAGATGTTATCTTTGACAATGAGCGGGTTGAGCGAATCTTCGTCGTGAAAGATCCACATACCGGCGTCACCGGCGGTGCAGGTGACCTCATTGTTCTCGATCGTGGCTGAATAGTTGGTATACCAAACCAGAATACCGATGTCCGCTCCGGCACTCTTTTCAGCTGAAACAAGCGGCTCGGTCAAGCCGGAGGGTGACGGCAGCGTCGGATCAATCGCGGCCGTGAGCTGATGCTGGGCGTTGGATTTCACCGACACGAGGTCGATCGTATTCTGGTCGGCGGCCGCGGGACCTCCGATCACCGTTGTAGCAGTCATGCCGACCAGATTCATGCCGGTGACGGCATTGACCACTTCATTGCCGGTCATAGTCAAGGTCTTGGTGGGATAACCATAGTTGAAGTGGTATAGGCCATCGCCGGTGTTGCTGACGAAGTTATCACTGACGACGATGTCTCCATACGCAGTGCCGATAGCGCGCGCATAGATATCGCCGGTGATATTGCTGACGCTGCAGTTTGAGATCGTAACATCGCCAAGTGTGAGGATGCCGTAAGAGTGATAAACCGGTGCGACCAAGTTGTCTACTGTACAGTCGTCGATGAGACCGTCGACGTCTGTCAGCCTCAGGTAGATGCCGCGATAGTATGGATTCAAGACCGAGACGGAAGTTACCTGGGTGGCGTCGTAGTTAGCCAGATCCTGGGTAATGATTCCGGCGCGATAGTTGTTTTTGCCGGCGGTGAGCGCCGGGTTGCCCTGGCCGTCGATCGTCAGGGTGCTGATCGAAACGTTGTCAGCATCGACGATAAAGCAGTGTTGGTAGGTCATGCCGAAGCTGGAATTATCGTTGTCATCTTCCCCAACCGGCGCGAGCAGCACCCCCGCTTCCGATTCGCCGGTGAGAGAGAGTTCTTTATCCAGCAGGATATTCGACTCGAAGTAGGTTCCGTTGTAGATCGAGATGTCGTCGCCCGCCGCGGCGTTGGCTACAGCGTTGGCAACCCAGGTGTAGTGGTCGTTACCGGGATCCCACACGATCTCCATCGCCCAGATATTCCCTGTACCTTCGGTTGCTGGATCGAGGTTGTCTCGTTCCGAGGTGAAGAAGATGTAGGCATCGCCGTCGTTATCGACAAATCCAATCGGCCACATCTCAGTGAAGGTATTGGTGCCGTAGCCGCCCATCGTCACCGATTTCGGGGTCGAGCTTGAGAGCAGCCCTGAAAGCGAGCTTGAAGTGCGCGCCTCCAGCCATTGATATGAAAAATCGGCGGGGAGTGGCGCATTGACCCAAACGTAATCGCTGCCAAGCTTGAAAAGAGTAGGGTCATAAGAGCGTGCCATCGCAGCACTGTCAGTCAGATCCCAGGTTTCCGTGCCTGAGTTCCAATGATAAATGTAGCTTGTACCCGCGGAATAGAGTCCGACATAGAGGTCGGCGCCGTCGACAAAGAACTTCGCAAGCCCGCCGGTAAGGCTACCGACAGTCTTCGCGGCTGACCAGGGCCCCGATTTGGGTGATGCCGAATTGCGGGTTGTGAAGTCGCCTGCCCCTTCGAGGATCCAGAGCTTCCCCCCGAACGAGATTTCGTCGTGGTGCGCTTGACCATCGTTCAATCCGGCAAATGGCAGAGTCACTTGATTCCAGCTGCTGCCGCCGTCGCCACTCCACCAACCGTAGAGATCGGCGTCCGAACCGGAGCTGCCGGGATCTGCATCGAGTGTTGCGAATACCCAGACATCACCGCCAAAGTAGGCTGCGCCGCATTCACCTAAATAGCTATTCACCGGTGACTTAGCGCTGACAACTTTGGTCGGGGTTGCAGAGGCCAATCCGGGAACCGAAGCAGCCTTCTTGAAGTAGACCTCGTAGTCGTGCGTGTCAGGGGTATCATTCTGATAGTTGCCAGTCACAGTTGTGGAACGACCATAGAACAGGAAGTAGTCACTGCCGTCATAGACAATGGCTTGTCCCCGTTCATAAAAGGTGTCTGAAGTAATCTGAAATGGTGGGCTTACTTCCACTGTAGCTCCCATTGCTGTCAGAGAGTACAGCGACGTAACCAATAGTAGCACTTTTAGCTTTTTCATTCGTGCGTAACCTCCCTCCAATGAAGGTTACCAGAGCCGGGCCTGCAGGACGCGCAGAGAGTGACTCTGGCAACGTCATCCGAGAACTTGATTATTGTCCGTGTTTTTGAGGTTCGTCGATACCCGCAGGAATCACGAACCGTTGGATCGGGTGTTACAATTCCATCTTAGGATGCCGATCGTAGCTTGCTGCGAATCCTCCTTTCCTTTTTTTGAGATCATCCTGCTATGGGTTGAGAATGATGACGCGACTCCCCCTTTATGGTTCCCCTGCCGATCTTGGCGTAGCCATCGAACACAAGAGGATGGAGTCGATGTGTGGATGCAGTACCGCCTCAGAAGTAGCCCCGAGACTCGTGGAAATGTGCATGCGCGACTGGTCAGGTCATCCCTCCAGGTCCAGTCAATGGCAGTCTGCCCCACCATCGGATTGAATATTCAGTTTTTCGCTCGAACTTGCTGGTTCGGTTTACTCTCCCAGTTGTTGTTTCAAGGCTGTATTGAAGTATGAGTTACCTGCCCACCAGGTAATTCAAATATGGCAAGTTTGCTCTCGGATGCAATGGCGCCAATTACGTCAATGTTTGGTATATTCTGCGTACGCCTTCTACGCAGCCGCAACTTGAGTCCGCTTGAAGCTCTGCAACTGAGTAGCCGGATGGATGGAGAGTGGCCTGGACGACTGGCGATAACCAGTGACGAGGATGATGAATCGTTGGAGAATAAAATGCCGGAGGGGGGACTTGAACCCCCACGAGGTTTAACCCTCGCCGGATTTTGAGTCCGGTGCGTCTACCAATTCCACCACTCCGGCGGTGTTGTGCTGTTTGCGCGGACGCGCGGCTTCCGTCAGCGGGCTGGCCGCTTCAGGAGATTCCGTGAAGTCGATCAATCGGCGTCCGGAACGGCTAATTTAGGAGTAATTTCTTACTATGCAACTGAATTATGGTGCCCCCAGTTTGACTTGTCGTAGCGGGTAACCATGGCCTGGCTCACAGCTCAATGTTTTTTGTGATTGTTGCGACTGTTGCAATCATTTAATTTGCATTCCGAAGGCGTAATGAACTGGACTGCGACTAACAACGAACCGAACGGAAATGAAGAAACGCACAGATTACCTCAGCTGGGATGACTACTTCATGGGTGTGGCGCTGCTCTCGGCGCAACGGTCCAAGGATCCAAATACGCAGGTGGGCGCCTGCATAGTCAACACGCAGAACAAGATTATCGGGATTGGCTATAATGGTTTTCCCATCGGCTGCTCCGACGACGTGCTGCCGTGGGATCGCGAAGGGGAACCGCTGCAAACCAAGTATCCCTATGTTTGTCACGCGGAGATGAACGCTATCGTAAACTCGACCGCGGCGGACCTGCACGGCGGCAGACTCTATGTCAGCCTCTTCCCCTGCAACGAGTGCGCGAAACTGATTATTCAGGTAGGTATCAGCAAGGTTATCTATCTGAGCGACAAGTACGCTTCCAACCACCTGTTCATGGCTGCACGCAAAATGTTCGAGATGGCTGGGGTGCAACTGGAGCGGCTCGTTCCGGTTACCAAGGAACTGCTACTGGACTACGAGAAATACAGCGATCCGCTGTAACCTCAAATGCGAATTCGCGTACAGAGATTCTCTTTTAGAGATCCGCAATAGAGAGATCGCAAACAAATTGAAAGCGCGAGCAGCATTGACGCCGCTCGCGCTTCTTCTGTTACAGGCTCACTAATTGGCCCGGCATTAGTATGCTTGCCTTGGTATTACTGCGTCTTCTTCCGTTCCAGAAGAATCAGCGTATGACGCGGTTTGGTGAACTCATCGAATGAGGCTTTGAACTCGGAATACTCATCGGTATCGATATAGTCATCCGTGATGTTCATCGTGGAGGTGTAGCGAACCGAGGTGCTATCCTCACTGACTTGATACGAACACTCCCACGTACCATAGGCCGTCTCGAGCTTTACTGGCTCTGCCACGTAGACCGCCTTGAAATCGGTAGGCAGGTGAACCACACCATGCTTTTGCAGACTCAGTTGTGTGCTCAGTTTCATCGGGAATTGACGCATTTCCTGAGCCGGGTTGACGGGTGCGCTGGCAACCCCGAAGGGGACTTCGGGAAGCCGGAAGATCATCATATCCCCCTGCACGATTCCCATTTCGGGGGCGATGAAGTCCTGCGCGATACGTGCGGTATCAAGAAGATTGGCGAGGTCGCTCAACTGAAAGTCTTCGCTCGTTGTTCCCTCGCCAAGCGAGTTGGCCGCCCGCTGGAAGAATTGTTCGCGCTCTTTCGGTGTTGATTTCTGCAGCATGTTTCTCGTGACATTATCGAAGTAGCCCGTGAGCTGGCAGGCAATTGTGCCGTTGACATCGCCATCACTCAGGAGGCGGAGTTCAAAGCGGCAATCAGACTGGCTGTCGGCATAGCTGGGCTTGGCCACTTCGAGCAGTTCGCTGCCATCCTCTCGTACGAGCAGACCGGTTGCGCCCTGCGCATTCGGACAGTAGCCAAACTCCGACTCGTCGGCAAACGGATCGACCCACAGGGGGGCACCCATATATTCCGGAATGTAGACGTACACCGCGTCGAACTGCTTCATCGAGGGGTATTCTTCCGCCAGCGGCGCCGCGGATCTCATCACGAAATGAGGAAAGGCCTCGATGCCGGCCGAGCGGAGGAGTGACACGAGCAGGACGCTCTTATCACGCCAGTCACCATACTTGTTTTCGAGCACTTCGTTGGCGTCGTTCGGTTCATATCCGGCGATGCCGAGCGGAAGGGTATTCTCGCCCACACCGCGGATTTCCTTGATGACGTACAGGCTCAGCTTGTTGATCGACTCGGCACGGGTTTTGGCGCCTTTGGTGAGTTGTTCGGCTTTCTTCTTAACTTCGCCGTCGGTTTTCACGTGGGAGTAGAACTTCTCCCCCACCCACTTACCGACTTGATCCCAGGTATCGGCGTTGGTGTAAATCAACCGTGGGGCGATGAAGTCGAGTGGTGGCATGAACGGCTCCGGGATGATTTGCGGAACCCATTCGTTGGTCCAGGTGTGAGTCACTTTACCGTCGGCCGTTGAGGTGGTGTAGTCGACACCATCATTCTGATACTTGTAGCGCAGATTGAAGTTCTCCGGCAGCGTGATCGAGAGTTCCTTGAAACCGTAAGGCTCAGGTCCCCGGAACAACTGCGTGCCCCAGACAAAAAACTCATCCGCCTCTTCCGGCTTCGAGGTAAACTTGCGCAGGTGCAGATCGAGCACCACTCCCGGCGCTACGCCGGGGAACGACACGACCTTCTGCATGATGTTGGAATAGATCGACGCATTCGACAGGAACATCGGGGTCAGGTCATGCATCGCCTTTTCCTCTACAGGCATGACGGTACCATCGGGCAGATGAGTGACCGCTTTGACGACCACCACGCTTTCGGCATCGGCATTATAAAGCTGTTTGCGGTCGGCGAATGTACCGCGCGCCCGATCCTGAAACAACTTCACGACAGCGAAGTAGTCAGTCACTGCGCTGGAATCGGGATTTACGGTTACGATTGTCTGGTCCGCGAGTATATAAGCCGAGGCTTGCGGATACTGCTTGGCGTCAGGCGCGTTCGCGATCAACTCGGCAATAGCCGCATCATCAAGAACCTTGGTGGCGGCGAGGGTCGACTCCCCTGCTGCTGAAACCAGCGCCACGAACGCCACGAGGATTACCAGTTGAACCACTGATTTAGGATATAGAATCTGAAACATTTCTTATCTCAACTCCATTCGATTCGCGGGATGGGCTCTCTCGCCGGGGAGTGAGCGTCCCGGAACCGGATAATTCGCCTCAGCTAATTGGTGGCTTCCTCGGTTTGCATGATCAACTCGCCGCGGGCCGACTTTGATGCCGTCCGCATCACTTCCTTGTAGAGCGCATACTCTTCCGGGCTCAGCTTCTTGGAATTGATCTTGAATTCCTTCTGATATGAGACCTGCGTACCACCATTCTCCAGTTCGGTGGGCTGTGAGCTGACATAGGTCATCTTGTACTCCACCGGTCCCTTGCTGGCCGTGACGGGATCAGGCATTGACTTGACTTTCATTCCCGGCGGCAGATTGATGGTTTCCTCTTCATGGGCACCGAAGGTGAATCCGAGCGACCACGGGTACTTCCGCTCCGGCAGCGAACCTGAGGAGAGCAGGAATTGCGAAATGATCTCGAAAGCGCCGGTTGAGACAGGGCTCTTCATCAGCACGAACTCGCCGGCGTCGGTCGGGTAGTTTTCGATCTGATAGCTGAACCTGATTTCGAACGGCTTGGTCAGGTCGTTGGCATCGGAGGTCTCGAAGCTGGTGAGCTGGATACCGGGATAAACCTGCTGAATCAGGTAACCCCACACCATCGACATCTGCGCGGCAGGCATCTGCTTGGCGAACTGGCGCAGCGCCAGGTCATAGATACCGTCGGTCGCGATAGTGACGTCGGAAGTATAGAGTCCATCCTCTGTCAGATTGGAGTTCGCCGTAATCTGCCCCATATTGTCATCGGCGGGAGTCAGCGGGGTTTCTTCGAGCGAACGGCCTTCGGGGGTGCAGACCAGCACATCCTGCTGGCTCTCCACTGCGGGGAGCCAATCGACCGAGTTTTCGACGGTTGGATCGGCATAGGTGAAGGTGCCGTCTTCGTTATCGATCGCGACGATCGCATGGTTGAAATAGATGTGCGGCAGTTCCTGGTCGACTTCGGCTCCCGCCATCGTGAGCACGACATCTGACTTGACGTCCGCTTCACGCAGCATGGCAACCATCATCGCGGCAACGTCACGGCAGACGCCATACTTAGTTTCATACGTCTCGGTTACCGGTTTCGGCTCGAAGCCTTTCTTTTTGCCGGTGCCAAGCCCCATGTAGCGTACCTTTTGCGCTACGAAGTGGTAGATGGCATCAATCTTCTCTTCCTTGCTTTCTTTACCTTCGATGAGAGACTTCACTTCGGCGCGCATTTCGTCATTGAGCGCCAGTTTCGGCTCCACCATCGAATACCACCAGCGGCTGACCTCCTCCCATGACTGAATCGTGGTGGCGATCACAGTGGGGGCGATTTCGCTCAACGCGGGCATGGAGGGTTCGCGCACGATGCGGTCGACATTGTTTGCCCACCAGGTGTAGGTAACCTTGTCGCCCTTCTCTTCTTTCTTGAACTTCACGTCGCCGTTACGGACGACATAGCGAAGCGGCTTTTCTTTCGGTCCGGTGACAACAAATTTCTGACTGATGATCGGGTCGAATCCCTGGAACACCTGCAGCGCATCGAATTGGTTATCCATCGGGGCCTGGTGCAGGGTGCGGCTGACCTGATACTGGATGACATCGCCGATTTCGAGGCCTTTGAAGGTCACGACGCGCTCGAGCGCATCTTCTTCGTAGATGTTCATCGCCTGGTTGGAGGCCGCCGAGATATCTTTCATCATTTCCTCAGGGACATCGATGACGCTGCCGTCAGCCTTGATAACACGAGCGATGTCGACGACAAGCTCCTCGTAGACTTTGTAGTACGGAAACTTCATCTCGCCATAGCTGTCAAAGCCCTTCTCGGTGAGAATCTTGATCAGCCCGAACTCGGTACCCTGTCCGGTGCCATCGGCCTTAAACTCGAAGTTTGATTCCGAGTTGATAACAAGAGCATTCGCGTCGGGGTATTTCTCCTTGCCTCCTGCCTTGTCGATCAGCTTCATCGTCTCTTTGTCAACCTGTGATGCGGTCAGTCCCGGGACTGAAACGAGCAGCAGGATGCCCATTAAGAGAGTGATCGGTAATATCCATTTCCGCATGTCACACTTCTCCTGATTTTAGTTTTCGCTAGTTCCCAATTTGATTTCGTGATTGAATCCTACCTGACCAGCGTCACGCAGATTCTGCCTCGGTGAGGGTTGCCTTCCAATATCCGTAAGGATGTCTCGTATCGCATGATCGCTGCTGTAGCATAATCATTATACTAGAAGAATACTATGTTGACTTCAAAAAGGTTGCGAGATTTGGACCGAGGTTGCGCCGAACTGCGGCTGGCCCACTACTACCGGGAAGTGGCCTGGTCTGACTCCCCCGCTGGTAGTTGCGGCTTGAGAGTAACCAGCGTTGCGCCCCACGAGGAGGAGGAGCGGCTGTCCAACCGGTAGCCTGCTACGCCGGTGTGGCGATCCAGAATTGCGTGTACGGTGCGCCGCAGATTGCCAATTCCCTTGCCATGGATAATTCTGATCTCGAGGAGATTGCGCCTGCGGCATTCGAGGATATACTCCGGGATTAACTCTTTGATATCTTTTGGGTTAAAGCCGTGCAGGTCAAGAATACCATCAATGGGATATTCTACGGGCTGATCGCGGTCGCTGTCCAAGTAGTCCGGCTCCTGTCAGAGTGAAAGCGGTTTCGCTGCGCGCACCATGTCGGCAAGATTTTAGCTTGTAACCTCGACCGAGTGGCCTATATTTCTACGGATATTTCAAGGTTTTTGCGCAATTTCTTGAATTGTGCAGAGATCTATTCATCGGCATCTACATCCGCCACGCCTGCGATTGTCCAAGCGGCGCCCGGTTCGGCAAACGATCGCTACGCAAAACGGTGGAAACCGACCACTTCAACTGAGGTACTACAC
>JBECKX010000160.1:0-4191 GCA_040235515.1 Candidatus Zixiibacteriota bacterium | reverse complement strand
GGTCGGTTCCCATCAAGTGCAGTTCAATGTCTGTTTTCCGTCCGTCACGGCGCCCAATCATAAGTGAATATGCCCCTTCCACACAGAGAGCGAGGTTGGGCCGGTTCTGAAGTTGAACCTTGCAAATGATTCCAGTGTATGGGAACGCCGGGACCCCGCCGGAAAAAACGATCCGACGTCAGGTCGGAGGGGTGACTACAGGGTTGCCTCATTGTTGCCAATATCCGGCAACCACCATCATCGTTAGACCTACCGGGGCGCTTCGCAGACCCCGCTGACCATCCACGTTATGTCCCGGGATAGCACCCATTGATCTTCGATAGTGTCAGTCCGAGCATCCAGAACACAGAGGCTCGTTGGCGAGTGGCCGAAGATGATTTTGCCATCACTCGATACACACATGCCACGCGTGTAATAGGGACGCGACACCTGCCATTTCTCCGTCTTCGGCGGGTTGTGCACCTCAAGATCCGCTATCACTGGTACAGGTACAAACCTGAGTTTCTGCCCGGTTTGCAGTCCAACCCGACCACCCTCGCTATCGAGGAAAACAATGGTTCCGTCGGTCATCTGCAGGGCATTGTGTACTCCTTTCGGGAGCATGGCTAAGGGTGTGAGTTCCTGATCCGTGAAACGGAACAGTATCTGCGATTGCGCCCCAGACGTAACGAAGTGGTCGGTCTCGATATACACCGAATTCAGGTGATGGTAGACGTCATGCGCAGGCTCGATGTTCGGATCTCTGCTTAGGTCTACGCTCGGAACGCCTTGCCAATTATCAAGAATGCTGTAGCTGGCAGCAAAACTGCGCCGGGTGACATCAAACTCGAGGACGACGTTCTTCCCGGTTGCGGCGACCAGGCATTGATTGCCGAAAATCGACAAATCGTGCAAATGAACAAAAAGCGGGTGACGAAGGGATTCGACGAGGCTAAATTCGTGATCATAAATCTCAATGCAGTCAAACCGCGTAATCCAGATCTGATTCTGCTTGACATCGATGGCAACGCCGCGGTAACCCCGATCCCCGCCTCGTGGATTGGCTGATTGCGGCAGATTGTCCAGTTCGACGACTATCTCAGCTGTCCTCGATGCAAAATCGCAAACCCAAAGCTGGCCGTGTTTTTCACCGGGAACGGCCCCGCGCTTCAAGGTGGTTACAAGAAACTTCACAACATATTCTTTTTGTATTTAGGACACCAAGCGATGCGTCGAGGGAGTTCAGTCTAGCCGTGATAAGTCAGTCGGAAGAAGCGATTGTCATCCTTGGGCAATAAATCCACTAGCAAGTGGACACGGCTTTCCGTCGAGTTGTTGGCAACAGAGTGTCGAGCACGGTTGTTCAGCTCGTAAAGCCAGCCCGGCTCGAGGTAAAAGTTCTCATCGTCAATGGTAAAGATCACATTCTCATTCGTGATAACGGGCACGTGCAGCCGATGAACCAACTTCAGGAATCCCACATCCCAATGCGGCTCAATAACACCGCCTGCAGGCATGCGCGCGAATTGGACTCGAAAAATCTGAGTATCAGGGTAATGCGGACGCATTTCGTTATTCACTAGATCCATCACGCATTTTTCAAGCGGTGTTCCAGGAAGCAAACGGCGCACATCAACATTGGTGAACTGAGGGGTTCGGATCTGATCGTTCAGGTAGAAATAAATGGCTTCGCCATTACGACCGCCCGTCAACTTGATCTGAATCTCTTTGTGCAGATCCCAATCTGCATCGGTCAGACTTCTGACCATTTCCAATAAGCCATCAATGGATGGCAGCTGCGCGAGCTTTTTCAGTTTGACACCACAATCCATAATCCAAACCCTTTGAACCACCCGGGTATACTGAAGACCCTTTTATGCACGTCAGGCGGCCGTCGACTGATGTTGTCGCGCTCCTGGGAGACTGCCGCGTCCGTAGTCGGCAGGATAGTGCTCATCGGCTCTAGCAGCTATTTGCCGCTATAGCTGACGGTTCTTTCCAGTGTGGCATATTCAGCCATATTGAGATTGTCCAACTGCTCCCTCAGGCTCATCAGTTAGATTCAACGCGATAATACATCGATCACGAATGCGACGTACACGCGGCACACCAGTTCGACGAGGTAATCAAGGGTTTTCCCGGGAATTCAACGGCCCAGCCTCGAAGAAATAACCGCAGTCAGGCGATCTCTCGCAACTCCAACCGGTTCTCGATATGTTTCCCGGCGAAGCCAATCCACACAAGATCGCACCCGGGAGTGGTTGGGTTGTTGTCAAGCTTGAATGAGGGGTAAACAAAGGGAATGAACCGATGGCTCTGGTGAGGTGCCGGGAGTGCGGGCGCCAAGTGTCCCGTCGGGTGAGGACCTGCCCCCATTGCGGGATCGGTAACCCGGATCCCGGTCACTCTGATCCGGGGGCGCGACTGCGCAAGATCCGGTTTTGGTTCATCGTCTTCTCTATTCCTATTGTGTTTCTGCACCTGTGGGGGGGCAAAGTAGGCTGGGACTGGAAGCGATCGACGCCCAGCACTACAGAGCTCGCCGAGAAAAAACCTGGAGACCGGGAATCACCGGTATACCGCGCCGGGAAAGTGCTCGAGGACAGAACCTACATGGACTATGCCGAGTGCGACTCCGTCGCAATGGTCGTCGCGCAGAAGCTGAAGCAGAAGGGCGTGGAGATCGTGCTTGAAAAGGATCGGGCAGCCGAACGGACGATCTACACGGGTCTTCACCGCGGCGTGGTCATGCGTTTTTCTTGTGACGGTGCTCGTTACAAGAGCGAGATCATTGCAGAGTGACACATCGTGAATGTTCACCCAGCACCCACCGAGCGTCAAATACGGTCCGGGGCAAGCCGGATCGCTTCGTCACGGCAGGTTCGCGTTTTCAGAAGCTTTTGCCTTCCGGTTTGCCCAGAATTCCGATGGGCTCCTGTCCTGGAGTATCGCGTCGCGCGCGTGACCAGTGCACGAGATCGCCTTATCAGCAATGAGAGACTGGAAGGCCCTGGAGCGTCGCTGAAGGAAGGAGTAAGTGGACGGCTTGTAAACAAGATGCAAAAAGGCCGCCATCAGGTGACCTTTCGTAAGCCCCGGACGGGCTTCAGGAATTTGGTTTCCCCGGGGCGGACTCGAACCACCGACCAAGTGATTAACACTACCTTGGAGGCCCAGTTTCTGGGCTAACATGCCTCACGATATGAGACGCGCGATCTTACGGTAGCCGCGACACGTGCCGAGTAAACTCCCGAAAGAACTGAAGCGAATAACTCATACGAGAAGCTGTTTTTGCCCCGGCCGTAACTGCGGAACTGACTTCTCAGCCCATAAAGCCCCAAGAATCAGTCGAAACAAATTATGAAGGCGGGACGAGTTTCACGATGAAGGACTCGCAACAAGGTATCGAAGCGGATGCGGTCAAAAATCTCAAGAGCCTGGCAATTGGTCCGGTCTTTAAAATCAACAGCCATCAGGACGGTAGCGATGAAAAATAGTTGCTTGTTCGTTCTTGTCATCACTTTCCTGGCCGCGTCCACGGTGGCTCAAGCGGTTACTGTTCAGTCCACCACCAGCGCGTATGTTTCACTGCGGGATTGTATTGCAGGCGAGTCAACCTGCGACTCCATCAGCCCATCCCATCAATACGCCGTCGGCGGATCCCCGGGGAGCCCGCACGCGCAGGCCAACCTGAAAGATCCTGAGTTTGGTGAGACAGCCGGCAGCGCGGATCTCAACGGAGAGCCCGGAACCGCAGAACTGACGGCGAACGTCACCAGCCTGCCAGCCAGGCGCAATGCCAGCAGCAGTTTTGTGCTGCAGCGTTACACCAACACGAGCAAGGAAACACAAACGCTCGCAGTCAGCGGAGATCTGAGCTACGACCAAAAAGTGCCGGAAGAGAATTCGACGTTTCCGGCAGACAGCGACGGCCGCTCAGGCGCGTTTGTTGAAATGGAGCTTTTCAGTCTGGAGATCGATTCCATCGAGGCCGGGACGAGCGCCGAAGACAATTTCGGAATTCTCGACGGAGATCCGCCCCCTGGTTATCAGAGCCTCGATGAAGCTAAATCCGACGGAGTGATTGCCAATATCACCGGACGGGGCAACGAAAACCTTTCGATGAGCACCGTCCTCAAGCCAGGTGACAGCATTTGGCTGTTTGCAATAATGCAGGCCGTTGCTGCCAATGGTGCTGTCGTGGAAGCCAAA
>JBECKX010000143.1:0-48120 GCA_040235515.1 Candidatus Zixiibacteriota bacterium | reverse complement strand
ATCGCCTTCACGATTGCCTCACAGGCCTGTCCCACTGTGGTATTAGGCTTGTTCAATGCCTCTTCGATCTTGTAGAGGCAGTTAAGCTCCTTCTGCCGCTCCTGCAGGAACCAGAGGATCTTATCTGTCGATTGTCGACGTGCGTCCATACTTCTCTTATCGGAAAATTATAGCTATCTAAGTCAGGTCAATATAATGCCGCGTCCCCTGCGGCCATCAATCTTTATACGCAGCGGCGCCGACAGTTTAGCGTACCGGACGAACTCGGTTTCTGCAACTATTTCCTGTGCGCTCAGCCAACCCCAGTCGATCGGGTGCGCCGAGTTCTCCGGGATCGAGAAATAGCCCACCTGAGAACTGATAACATTGTGGAAGAAGTGGGACCCCTGCGAGGGTTCGACATTCATCCCCGGCAACGTCGTCTCGATAATCACCTTCGCCCCCGAAATCTGCCACCACGCCACCGGAATTCCCGCCGGGGGATCGGTCGTCCCCAATCGCCCGAATGCAATCAGCAGGTAAGGATGCCCCTCCACCGCCAGGTGCTGATTGAGCTTCTCCAGCTCGGTCGCAATCAGGTAGGCCTGCTTCTCGTCAAACCGCTGCGGCTTGACATAAATCACATCCCGAATCGTATTGATAACCCCATTGCCCAGCACGCGAGTCGATGCCGCCAGCAATCCCTCTCGCTCCATATCCTCGTCGATAACCTCCACCCGCGTATGCGACACGAACATCGGACGTACCTGTAACAGGAAGAAAGTCGCGCGGCGCTGATGCTCAGGATCAACAGTCACTGCAAACTCGATCTCAACCTCGTGTCCGATCGCCTCCTCGCAAAGCTTAAGCAGGTAGCGCAACATCGAGTTGAGCGGAATATCGTTCAGTTTCAGGATCGGCGCGAAGTTTACGATGCGCGGGCCTTCACCGACGATGCCCGTAGTGATCCGGTCATTGTCGGGATTGTAGGTCGATGCCACGAACTTGAGCGTGCCGTCCTCCTCTGCCGCGCTCAGCGGCAATCGGGTAAGAAACTCATTCTCCTTAAGCGGGTTGTAGCTGGAAGGCTTCGCCAGATTGACCGCCCAGAACTTGTTCTGCGTCTGCTTCAACATCGAATCGATCGACTTGTAAGGCGGATTCGCCTTCGGATACGCCGGCGAGTAACTCCACGACGTCTCTCCATCCACGATCGTTTTACCCAGACCGAGCGCCAGGTTAACCACCCCGTCCTCCGCCTTCGCGTGTCCCGATGGATAGAAATTGTATGACCGCACCACCCCCGAAATCGCCGGGTAAAACCGATTCTCCCGCTTCTCTCCCACGACCTCCTGAATGATGATCGCCATCTTCTCCTGGTCCGCATCCAATTCAGTCGTCTTGATATACTCGCGTGCCTCACGAAAGAAGGTCGACGCATAGACGAACTTGATCGAGTCAGTCAGCGTCTTGAACCGCCTGTCAGGATCCTTCTGGTTATTTGGAATCATCTTGGTAGCATAGACACCGGCAAACGGCTCGCGCATCGTATCCTCGAACAGGCTCGATGACCTGATCGCCAGCGGCAAGCTGATCTTGTCGGTGAGCGTACGCAGGTCCCCGACGATCTCCTCCGGCAACGAAGCTTCGATGAAGGCATCTGCAAGCTGGTCGTCACGCAATCCCTTCTCAACAACCTCCCGCAGCTGGTTGCGCTCCATGAAACTGTCGAAAACGGAGGTCGCCAGCACCGTCATACGCGGAATGTTCATGCTGATGGTGGGAAAAAGACTCTCCTCAACGCGCGGCAGCAGCGAGTCCTTGATGAAAGCCAGCCCGTTCGCCTTGCCGCCGATCGACCCCTTACCTATTACCGAGATTAGTCCTGAAGTCTGGAATTTATCGCGATCGAATACGTCGAGCTTGCGCTCCGGCTGGTCTCGTAATCCGTCTGGCATCGCATTCCCGGATCGTGTGGATTCAAACAAAAAAACGGGGAGGAGACTCGTCTCTCAACCAGTGCTCGAGTCGTCACTCCCCGTCGATGATTATCTAACTAACATCGCGGAATCGGTATCGCGACTATACCCAGCCACGATCCTGACAGGCCTGCGCAACCCGACTCACCGAAATCAGGTAAGCAGCGTCACGCATGTAAAGGTTCTTCTTCCGCGCCAGCTCCGCGACATCGCAGAAAGCAGCGGTCATCTTGATATCAAGCTTGCCGAGCACTTCATCCTTCTCCCAGAAGTAATTCATGTTGCTCTGGACCTGCTCGAAGTAGCTGCAGGTGACTCCACCGGCGTTGGCCAGGAAATCGGGTATCATGAAAATCCCACGCTCGTGCAGTACCTTGTCGGCTTCCGGCGTGGTCGGTCCGTTGGCGCCCTCAGCCACGATCTTCACATTACCCTTGATCTTGCTGACCGTCGCAGAAGTAATCTGGTTCTCGATCGCCGCCGGCACGAGGATATCTACATCCTGCTCGATCCAGGCATCACCCGGTAACAGCTCATAACCAAGATCCCTCGCCTTGTTCTTGTCGATACCGCCGAAACGATCCGTAATACCCACCAGCTGATCGACATCGATACCATCTTTGCGCGTGTAAGTGTACGACTTGCTGTCCTCCTGGTCCCAGCACGAAACGCAAACCGGCGTGCCACCCATCATCTGATAAAGGCGTAACGCGTACTGCGACACATTGCCGAACCCCTGGAAACTGGCCGTCGTGTTCTCCGGCTTGATATTCATGTCCTTCAGCGCTTCGCGCACGGTGTACATCACCCCATATCCCGTCGCCTCGGTGCGACCCAGGGAGCCACCCATGCCGACCGGCTTGCCGGTAATCAACCCCGGCATCTTGGCGCCCATGATATGCTCATACTCATCGAGCATCCACAACATATGCTGGGCGTTGGTCATTACGTCGGGAGCCGGTACGTCCGCAAGCGGTCCGATGTTTCTTGCCAACTGGCGAATCCAACCGCGGCAAATCTGCTCCTGCTCACGCATGCTCAGATTGTGCGGATCACAGATCACACCACCCTTGCCACCACCCAACGGGATATTGACAACCGCAGTCTTCCAGGTCATCCACATCGAAAGCGCACGAACCGTGTCGATTGTCTCCTGTGGGTGAAAACGGATACCGCCCTTCGCGGGCCCGCGGGCATCATTGTGCTGGCAGCGGAAACCCCGGAAGACTTTGACGGTGCCGTCATCCATCCTTACCGGAATGCTGAACTGATATTCACGCAAGGGCCAGCGCAGCAGGCTGCGGGCACCCTCGTCCAACTGCAGATATTCAGCAGCTTTGTCAAACTGCTGTTGGGCCATTGTAAACGGGTTAAATGATTCGACGCTCACGAGAAACTCTCCTTCCTCATCAATATGAGGCGAAAAACCACGGCGACCAATCGCTGGAAAACGCTCCAACGCGATTTCTAACGGAGGCTTTCTGCAATGCGTCTGGCACGTTGCCGGAATCCGCCAATTTCCTCTGCAACATTCGACAACGTTGCCATTGCAGGGCTCGCTTCGTTAAGCCAATCAAACAGCCGAAAAATCAGCCAAAAACAACAAGCGCAGCAATTCATTTCGGCAGCCGCGCAACGCCGTGAAATTAGACGAATAAGAGTCAAATGTCAAGTATAGCTCACCGAATTTGTGATTTTTTTCACGAAATTTCTGCGCCTGTCCTCCTGCACCCGTAGCGCTTGACTCCAACATGACTTCGACGTACAATCACGCTGTCGAATGCGTCAAACCCCGTACCACCCAACCCGGAGAAGATAGATGAACCACAAGAAATATACCGACGCCAACCGCCGGGCCTGGGATGAAGTCACCCCATACCACCAGCGCGCCAAAGCCGGCAAATTCTTCCAGGCGTTCCGGACTCCCGGCTATTCCTCACTCGATCAGCACGTGACAGCCAAGCTTCGGGAGGTCGGTCTGGCAGGCAAGCGCGTTGTCCAGATCGCCTGCAACGATGGTCGCGAAACACTCTCCCTGAAAAACCTCGGCGCCGCATCGGTGGTCGGCATCGATATCTCCTCCGCAGCGATCGACGAAGCCCGCAAGCTCTCCTCTGACTCCGGCGTTCCCGGTGAGTTCATCTGCTCAGACATCTATGAACTCAATCCCGCCACCCTTGAGCCCGCCGATCTTTGCTTCATCACCATCGGCTGCTTCGGCTGGATGCCCGATCTCGACGAATTCTTCGGTAAAGTATCGAGACTCATCAAACCTCATGGTCAGATCCTGATCTACGAACAGCATCCATTCGTCGAGATGTTCGATGGGGGCAAACCGAATCCCCAGTTGCAGATTGAACAGAGCTACTTCAAAACTGAGCCTTACGCTGATGAGGAAGGCCTCGACTACTGGGGCAATGTTGAATACAAAGGTCCCCTCAACTATTGGTTCGTCCACAAACTCTCCGATATTTTCATGGGACTGCTGCGCAACAGATTCCAGATTCAAGACTTCACAGAATACCCGCATGACATCTCCAACGTCCACGCCGGTCTGGAAAACGACCGCATCAAGTTGCCGCTGAGTATGATTGTCGTTGCAGCGAAAGTCGATTAGCTGGGTTTAAGCGGTCCGCCGCCCGGCTCTCCGCGCGCTTTTAACCACTCCCCGGAATTCGTGACGCAGGGGTTCGATCCTGCTCCTCAAAGGGTTGTCATTATTGGCTTGCCAAAATGAGGATATGCTGTACCATAGAAGTACCTGTTCACCCAGCATCGTCCGGGTGAAACAAAACTACTCGTAAGAATAAGATTCTAAGATCAGATAGATACCAGAAGGCGTGGGGCTCCTGAGATCTTCGCCGCTACCGATACTCCACTTTCTTCACTGCTCATCTGCGACCGCAAGAAAGGACGATACAATTCATGCTCCCTTCAATTCCTCGTTTCGTGACGACCGTTGCCGTGCTCCTGAGTCTCTCTCTTGGAGTCGCGTTCGCGCAATCCTCAGTGCCGGCACTCCTCAACTACCAGGGCAGACTGACCGACAGCGGCGGCGTTCCCGTTGATGGGGTGGTTTCAGCTGAATTTCTGATCTATTCTGCCGCCGGCGGAGGAGTCCCGCTTTGGTCAGAGACTTATCCATCGTTGCAGGTGACCAGCGGACTATTCACCGCACTACTCGGAAGTTCAAACCCATTTCCCGAGAGCCTCTTTGTCGGCAGTGATCTCTATCTCGCGGTCGCTCTGAACGGTGAGCCTGAGTTGACTCCGCGTCAGAGAATCGTCTCGGTCGCCTTTGCCCAGCGCGTCGGCACCGTTGATCAAGCTTCAGGCGGCTTGATCACGCGCGACGTAGAGATCGACGGCACCCTCCGCGCGGGCCTCGGCAGCCAGGTATCGGGGATGCAGTCGTTTGCCTTCGGCAACAATTGCTCCGCCGCCGGCGACTTCTCCTCAGTGGGGGGCGGTTTGCTCAACAACGCCAGCGCAAGCTTCGGACGAATTGGCGGAGGAGAAAACAACCTCGTGGCATCTCCGCACGGAGTGGTGATGGGAGGCGAGTCAAACTCAATCCTGTCATCATCCACGTTTGGCACGATCGGCGGAGGTTTCAGCAATCAGACTTTTCAACCATACGAATTCATTGGCGGCGGTGAGAACAACGCTACCTCGGGAGCTCATGCCGCCCTGGTAGGAGGCCAGTTCAACTCCGCGCAAACCGGCGCGTTTTTGGGTGGAGGCTACTCCAATTCAGCCCATGGGACTTACTCGGTAGTGGCCGGAGGATCAATAAACCTGGCCGATGGAGCCAATTCATTCATTGGGGGTGGTAGCGACAACACGGTCAGTTCGAATGCAGCGGCAGCCGTGATCGCTGGCGGCTTCGCAAATTCTGCAACAGGTCTTCATGCCACCATCTCCGGCGGCCAATCGAATACCAGCGGAGAAGATTGCTTTGTCGGTGGCGGCGCGGGCAATACGGCAGACCTCGACTACAGTGCCGTGGCGGGAGGGCTCAGCAATACCGCAACTTTCGGCAGCTTTGTCGGCGGTGGCTCGAACAATATCGCTCAAGGCGGAGGAAGCTCAGTCACAGGTGGACAGGTAAACCAGGCCCTCGCTCCGTTGGCTACTGTCGGTGGCGGCATTGCCAACAAAGCCAGCGGCTACGCTGCCGTCGTTGCTGGAGGTGAAGGCAACATCGCAGCCGGAGCCTATTCGGTAGTTTGCGGTGGAGGTGGCCCCACCGGTTCTGACTCGAATTTCGCGCTCGGAACCAGTTCTGTCGTCGTCGGCGGTAGCCGCTGTGAGGCTCTCGGAAACTTCAGTCTCGCCGCAGGGCGTGGTGCAAGAGCATTCCATACAGGTTCATTCGTTTGGGCCGACTCAGGTTCCGGGGAATTTTACTCCCTGTATCAAAACGAATTCGCCGTACGCGCCGAAAGAGGTCTGCGCGCTGAAGCAAACAGTCCCCAATATGGCGCAAACTTTCGCAATAACGGCAATGGTGATGGCATGCGGGCGATCGGAAACGTCTCACAGGGCAACAATTGGGGTGCATTGTATGCCATCAACTCCGGAAGCAGCCCCGCCATCAGCGCTCTGGCTGGCAGCGGCCTGGCTGGCTTCTTCAACGGCGACGTCGACGTCACCGGCAGCGTCACAAAGTCCGCCTCATTCACGAAATCGGATCATCCTCTTGACCCTGCCAACAAGTACCTGCAACAAGCGCTCGTTGAAAGCAACGAGATGGTGAACATCTACTCAGGCAATGTCGTTACGGATGGCTCCGGATATGCCTCTGTCGCTCTACCGGAGTATGCCGAAGCCCTCGACACGGACTTTCGCTATCAACTCACGGTTATCGGGGAATTTGCCCAGGCTATCATAGCTGAGAGAATCTCCGCTGGTCGATTCTTGATCCGAACAAGTGAGCCAAGAGTAGAAGTCTCCTGGCAGGTCACTGGAGTAAGGTCTGATCCCCTGGCACAACAACTCGGCTTTTCTTCTGAAATCGAAAAGGATTCCAATGATCGCGGTAAATACCTGAATCCGGAGGCCTACAACCTCCCAGCCTCCGAAGCGATCAACAACCCGGAGGAAAAGCTGAAGTAGTTCGCTGTCCGGCCCCGCGCGCGCTTCTAACCACTCCCCGGAGTCCGTGGCGCAGGAGTTCGGACCTGTTCGCAAGTGTCATCGCGTCCGTTTAGGCTTGCGTTAGCTCGGCTTTCAATGTATGAATTACACATCTGACAACCAATCGACACCGGGTAGGTATTGTGACGATCAAGCGCATGGACAATGTTGGCATCGTGGTAGCGGACCTTGATGCCGCTATCGATTTCTTCACGGAACTTGGCCTCAATCTCGAAGGGCGGGCTCAAGTCGAAGGGGAGTGGGCAGATGGCGTTACCGGACTACGTGACATGAGAGTCGAGATTGCCATGATGCGTACGCCGGACGGCCACGGCCGCCTCGAATTGTCTCGATTCCTCGCACCGCCCGTGGTCGCTGATCACCGGAACGCCCCGGTGAACGCTCTCGGGTACCTGCGCGTAATGTTTGCCGTGGAGGAGATCGACAAGCTGGTTGCCCGGCTCAGCAAACGTGGCGCGGAACTCGTTGGTGAGATCTCGCAGTACAAAGACGCATATAGACTCTGCTACATCCGGGGCCCCGAAGGAATTCTGATCGGACTCGCCGAGGAACTCCGGTAGGGACAGGCTCAAGCGGGGCGTCGAGGAGACACTCCCCGCTTCAAACCCGCCCGGTTACCCCCCTCTCCCCCTGGTAGTGTCCTAATTTCGCTCCTTAATGAGAGACCAGCCAGGATTATCGACGTATGATCCTCGAGCCCAAGACCAGACACGCCCTGTATTCTTATCAATCTTGATTACATAGGTGTAGTCAGATTCGCTGGATACAACGACCTCATACCTGTCCTTCTGAAACCAAAGCAGCACCATAGCAATCAGAATCAGGCCAATGGCGAATACTGCTAGAGTCTTTCCAAACCTACCCACTACCTTACCACCTTTACTTGTTTTTGGATTTATACTCGCTTGCTATTGCTGCCTTGACTGCATCGCTGGGGGATTGAACTGGGGGAAGCTTGAGGATCGCGTAAAACTTGCGTTTGTCGGAGCCTTCAATTGGAGACGACCACCCGTAGCAGGTGTCAGCTTTCGGGTGCCCATTGATTTTGAATACTGAGACTACGCCACTCCAAACGGTTTGACCGTCAAACTCCTCATTGACTTCAACATCCTCGAAGTGAATTGCTTTGCATCTATGGAGATGTTCAATAAACGACGCTAAGTCATTCTTCATTCTCTTTTGGCTTCCCCTTCGATAATTGGTACGATTTCTTAAATCCCTGCCAGTAGATGTCAAAGACTTCAAAGTCCTCTGCGGTCATAGTCTCAGGATGAAACAAAGTGGCTTTGCCGCTGGGGAGATTAAACTTAACATCGCTTAGGCCCGGCTTCTCTTTCAACTCCTGCATTTTCTTCTCGATCTCCGAGCCAAAATTTGGCTCCTTACCTGACTTAACTCTGTCTTCACTTTCTAGTCCACCAGTCCCTTCCTCATTTTTCGGCTTGGGAAATACTGGCTGGCCAAAAATGCTCCTCTTCTTATTCAAGATACTGAGAGATTCAACATTCGCAAATGAAATAGTGTCGCGAAATTGAGAAATAAACCCGTCCACAGCCTTATCGTTAAAGTTCAAATCGAATATAAGAAAATGTCGCAAAACGTCATCTCTTGGTATATCTCCGCCGTAGTGTTCCCAGATTACCTTGTGAATCTTAGGCATTAGTGCAGCGTCCTGCAGGAGGGACTGCTTGTCTTCATGATCCAATATAATTTTGCGGGCAAGCTCGGTAATTCTCACTTGGCGTTTGCTCCCGGATCCTTCGACCTCAACTAGACCAAATGCCTTGATGGCAGCCAACATTAGATCACCGTGGCTCCCGCCGGGCTTGAATCCCCATCGACCATGGGCGATGTTAACTGGAATACCCTGCATACCGTCAGAATCGTACTGCAATTTGGCGTATTCAAGCGCTTTCTCTAAGTCGATCGAAGGATAGTTCGGGCTTCTTTGTTTGATCCTGCGTTTCTTCTGTGATTTCTCAACTTCTTGATTCATCGTAAACTCCTTAAGCTTAGCATGAAGATATGCGCACCACAACAGAGTGTCAATAACAAACTGCCATAAAACGATATTTTTATGGCGCCGTCTATTCCTTTTTTTATTGACAAGGGGGGTTGAGTAGTATATATAAGGTCAGAAGAAAAAAGCCCTCGTGACTAGACGAGGGCCAAGCTTGGGCGGCGCAATGGTTGCCAGAGCGGAGTTTACATTCGATCCTGAGGGGCTCGATACCCCTGCCGTCCAGTGTTTATAATACCTTATCGGAGGATTGGTGTCAATGAATAAGTTGAAATTAGCCAAGCAGGAAGCGGTTATTCGCTGTCTCGTTGACGGCAATTCAATCAGGGCTACTGAGCGAATCACAAGCGTCCACAGAGACACAGTTATGCGCTTACTCAATCGCGTTGGCTCTAACTGCGAGCAGATTATGGATGCCGAAATGACTAATCTCACCTGTCAACGGCTCCAGCTTGATGAGATTTGGTGCTACGTTGGTAAAAAGCAACGCCATCTAAGAAAGGACGATGATCCAGCCGAGAAGAGCGATTTCTGGACTTTTGTCGCTCTGGATGCTGACACCAAGGTAATCCCGACTTACAGGGTTGGGAAACGAACGGTTGAAACCGCTGTTGACTTTGTTGGTGATCTATCCGAGCGGCTGAATAATCGCGTCCAGATTTCAACCGACAAGCTAAAGGCCTACGTGGACGCCATTGACATAGCATTTGGCGCAAATGTCGATTCTGCTCAAATTGTAAAATCGTACGAAGCGGAGCCGATCGACCCGGGTAGGTATGGCCCGCCAAAGGTTACTTCCGTGAGTAAGCAAATTCGTTGGGGCAAGCCAAACCCAGATCATGTTACCACGAGCTACATTGAGCGCAACAATCTGACCAGGCGGATGTCAATACGCCGTATGACAAGGCTAACAAACGCCTTCAGTAAGAAGCTGGAGAATCTCAGATCAGCTATCGCTCTGCACTTTGCATACTACAACTTCTGTCGAATTCATAACACACTCAGAATAACGCCCGCTATGGCGGCTGGAATTTCTAACAGGATATGGGGACTGGAGGAATTGCTATTAGACAACATATAAAAGAAAAACGCCTAGAATCAGTGAAGATACTAGGCGTTAAGCCCGAAGATGCGATCTTCGGGGATGTATCCTATGTCCTACATCGTCAATTAATATCCTATTCTTTAGCTTGTCAATAAGTTTTTTACAACCAATTGTATAACAAAGGACATAAGTAAATGTTTCCAGACAATAATCGGATCAGGGTTTATATAGACGGATTCAACGTCTATTTTTCGATGAAGGAAAGTGGATGGCGAAAATATTACTGGCTTGATGTATGGCGATTCTCAATCAAATTGTTACAAAAGGCTAAATCCCAACAGTTTATACAAGCTGACGGCATGATAGATGCTGTTCGATACTTCACAAGTAGAATTGGCGATACAGGAAGGCAGAAAGCCAAAGCAGCTCGCCAAAACGCCTATCTTGAGGCGTTAGCCGAAAACAGTAACCAATACAAGACAAACCTTACTATCTCTTTTGGTCAATATCAATTCAAACCATATGAGTGTAGACACTGCGGGAAAATCAGCAACCATCCAATCGAAAAAATGACAGACGTGAATCTGGCTACAGACCTTCTAGTAGATGCGTTCTTTGACAAATTTGGTACGGCAATTGTTGTCTCTGGTGATAGCGATCTGCGAAGCCCAATTCAGAAGGTTAAGGAACTCTTTACTGACAAGAGGGTGATAGTAGCAATGCCGCCTGGGCGCTGGAGTAAGGAATTGGCAGATTCGTCATTTAAGTATCTACTCGTTGAAGAAAAACAGTTTCGCCAGTGTCAGCTTCCTAATGACATCATTAGAGCTTCTGATGAATTTACGATTTCTCGTCCGTCAGTTTGGATGTAAAAGCGTCAAATTAGGACACTACCCCTCTCCCCCTTATTTAATTGACACAATCAGGCAATTTTCGTAATCTAAACAGCTAAAGTCTTGGCGCTGAACCACGTCTATCTATAGATCGTTGGCTCATGCCGAAAAGCCGCAAACTCTAATTCGTTATAGACCCTCGCTTAGGGAAGGATGCTATGAAACTTTCTAGCCGTGAACAGGACGGAGTCGTCATTCTGGAGCCTAAGGGCAAAATCATGGGCGGGCCGGATGCCACCGCTCTCAAAGAATCGATCCGCGACTACGTCAATGAGGATAAGAAGCGCGTCGTCATCGACCTCGCCGAAGTTGACTGGATGAACTCCACGGGCCTCGGTATCATGATCTCCTGCCTCAAGACCGTCAAAGAATCGGGCGGAGAACTGAAACTCTCCAACGTTACCGAAAAAATCAAATCTCTCCTGACAATCACCAAGCTGGTCACCGTCTTCGATGCTTACGATTCGACCGACGAGGCTATAGCTGCCGTTAAGTAGAAGAAGCGGCAGGCTATCTGGATGAAAGAACCGGAGATCCACGACAACAAGATTGTCATACCTTCCGATCAAAACTTGATCGCAAAGGTCGACGAATTCGTCGAATCACGTTTACGCGACCGCAATGTCGATGACTCGATTATTGCCGACATCGCTATCTGCGCCACCGAGGTCGTAAATAACGGGATCATCCATGGAAATAAGGATGACCGTAGCAAGACCGTAACTCTCGAGATGGCGTTTGCCTCTGATGAAGTGACCATCACCGTCACCGATCAGGGCAAATACTTCAACCCCGAGGAAGTCGCCAACCCGGTGGACGATGCCAATCTCATGCGCGAAGTTGGTCGGGGTATCTTTATCGTTAAGAATCTGATGGATCAGGTTGATATCGAGCAGGCCAACGGTGGCGGCACCCGGGTTATCCTGATCAAGAAACTGAAATAACAGCGTCAGCAGGAGGAGACGTGAATCTCCAGTTGGCTATAGCCGTAATCTACCTGGCCTGCGCCACGCTGCTGTTCATTATTGCCTTCCTGATCTTCCGGGAAGACCCCCGGAAACGTATCAATCGCATCACGGCCCTGATGTTCGGCTTCGCTGCCTGCGGACCCCTCTTCTACGGCCTCGGAATCTTCTCCGGCGAAGTCATCCCCGCGCGGAGCGGGATCTATAACATCGTCTATATCTGGGAACTCTTCTTTCCTCAGCTCGTCTTCTTCGCTCTCGTATTCCCGAAAGAATCACGGTTCTACAACCGCTTCAAACGGCTCAAATATATCATCTTCGTCCCGCACGTTTTTCACCTGCTGCTGACGACCGTTTTCGCCGACCCCGACCGCCTGATCGAACTCTTCGATCCGCAGCAGATGGGGACTGTCGGCAAAGCAATCCTCGAACCGCTCGAGCCGGTGGCGATCATCCTCGGCACCGTATTCTCGGCACTGCTCGATCGCCATATCCAGCTCTTCTCGACCGTAAACCTCGCCTACGTCATCCTGGCCGCGATCATCCTCTACCAGGCCACCAATCGGGTGATGGCGCAACAATTGCGCAAACAGGTAATCGTCGTCATCTATGGTATCATCACGGCTCTGGTCTTCTATGTCATAGCCTTTATCCTGCCGGCACTCGGGATCTGGGAACTCAATATCACCTGGCAAAACACCTTCACGATCCTCGCACTCATCATCGGCGCCGGTTCGATCATCTGGGCCATCATTCGCTACCGCTTCATGGATGTCCGCCTGATCGTGCGGCAATCGCTGGTCTATACGATTACCTCCGCCCTCGTCGTCGGCGCCTACGTTCTGATCATCCGGCAGTTCGAAAAAATCGTCGAGTACCTCTTCGGATACAATGTCCCCGGCCTCGATATCGTGCTGATCATCGTCGCATTGATCCTCTTCCAGCCGGTGATGAGCCAGATCGACGATTTGATCCGACGCTTCTTCATCCGCGACAAAGGCGACTTCCGCAACGTCTCGCAAACCTTCTCCCGCAAAGTCGCATCGGTGTTCGAACTGGAGGAGATCTTCGCCCTCGCCTACGATGTGCTCAAGGTCCAGTTGTTGCTCGAAACCGTCATGATCTTCGTCTGCGAACGCGGCGACGGCAACCTCCGCTGCATCTCTCAGAAGGAGGGCAATGAAGAACTCCCCATCGTCGCTGTGGATGAAAACCTGATGAAAGAAATCGCGCGTCGTGGCGGCGTGAATAACATCGATGAACTACTGGGCCAGTTTCCCAATTCTGAGTTCCTGATTTCCCTCGCCCGACGTCGCGTGCGATTCATAACGCCCCTCGTCTCGGCAGAGGAATTCCTCGGCTGCCTGGCGGTCTCCGACAAAATTTCCGGCTATCGCCTCAATTTCGAGGATGTCACTACCATCTCCACCATCGCCGACCAACTATCGCTGGCGATTACCACCTCGCGACTCTATCAGGAATCGCTCGAAAAGCAACGCCTCGATGAGGAAATGAACTTTGCACGCGCTATCCAGCAGCAACTCCTGCCGAAGCAGTTTCCGGTGGGTCCGAGATACCAGTTCTCCGCCTACTCCGATCCGTCACTTCAGGTGGGAGGGGATTACTTCGATTTCATCGATACCCCTCGGGGCACCTGCGCTTTCGTCATCGCGGATGCCTCCGGTAAGGGCATGCCGGCAGCCCTGCTGATCAGCCAGATCCAGGCCGCTGTGAGGACCGAAGTGCGCCACGATGTACCCCTCGCCCAAATGCTCAGTAACGTCAACGAATTGGTGCAGCAGGAGGAGATGTCCGACAAATTCGCGACCCTTTTCTTCGCCGACTTCGACCCCAACAACCTCACGCTGCGTTACGCCAACGCCGGGCACAATTACCCGATCCTCGTCTCTGAGAAGAACGGGGTGAAATACCTCGAAGAGGGCGGACTTCTCCTCGGCGCATTTGGTGGAGTCAGCTACGAGCAGGGGGAAGTCAGGTTGGAGGAAAATGATGTCCTGCTCCTCTACACCGACGGGCTCAACGAAGCAGTCGACGAACGAGACGAACAATATGGCGAAGCGCGTGTACTAGAGATGTTGCACCGGCACAAGCATCTGAGCGCAGCCGAGATTCAGAAACATATTCTCGACGACGTGCGCCGATTCGCCGTCAAATCAGAACTGCAGGATGACATGACCCTCGTTGTCCTGAAAATTGGAAGTATCGGCTCGGACCATGACCAAGCATTACAAGCAGACTAAACACCCAATCTCTAGTTTCATCTATTGCCCGCTTTGCCGAAGCGAATTGCAGGTCACCGGCTATGACCATCGACAACGCAAGGTCTGTCCCGAGTGCGGCTTCGTCGATTTTCACAACCCCGCACCCGCCGCCGGTGCAATGATCGTTCAGGATGGCAGGCTCCTGCTGGTCAAACGCGCGCAAGACCCCTACAAAGACGATTGGTGCATCCCCGCCGGCTTTATGGAGTGGAACGAATCTCCCCGCCGCTGCGCCGAGCGCGAAATCGAAGAAGAAACCGGGTTGCTGATCAAGGCCGGTGAACTCTTTGAGGTCTACTCCGGTACCGATGATCCGCGTACGAACGCGATTCTGGTTCTCTTCCTCTGCGAAGTTACCGGTGGCACGCTCAAGGCCGGGGATGATGCCGCTGCCGCGTGTTTCTTTTCGAAAGCTGAGATTCCTCAGAATATCGCATTCGCTGCTCATCTCCAGGCAATTGCCGATTTTAAACAACGCTTCCCCGATCTCCTCAGGTGAAACAACTCATTGGCGGTTTAGCCACGGTGGCGGCGTGATTTCTACGTTGCGCTTCTTACAGGAACCAACTTATTGCCGTCTAAAGAATATGAACTGGAAAGGATATCTGGTTCAGCCGATTCTCAACTTATGGACATGATCAAACGGACACTTCTCTCACTCTCGTTATCCCTCCTGTTCCTCTGGTCGACCGCGACGGCGGATGAGGGAACAATAGTCACGATCTCCTTCAATAAGGAGTCGTGTGAACTCCGGATCACTCAGGGGGAGAAGTCCGCTGCTACCAGTTGCCGCTACGAAGAGATCAACGTCACCAACAACCGGGTTAACTTCCGAGGCGAAATAGTCATCGCGGATTCGATTCTGACGATCGGGAAACTCTCCGAAAATCTCGCAACCCTCTCCGTAGGCGGGGTTAGTGATCGCGAAGGCTTCTATGATCTTACACTCGTCCGGAAAGAACTCTCCGCGCGACAGATCAGGCGCGGCGGTGCGGATATCGTGAATCTCTTCCATCCGATCGAAATCGTAGAGCGCGACTTCGTTCGCGGCAGCCTCATTTCGATCGCCGGGGATGTCACCATTCGCGGCGAAGTTAATGGGCATATCGTCTCGCTGTTCGGTGACGTTAAGTTGGAGGATAAGGGAATCTGCCACCGTGATGTCTACGCCGTCGGAGGCGCAATCGAAACCAGCCACGAATCACGCATCTATGGCGCCGTCCAATCAACCGAGAAATGGAAACGCTCCGATATCGTGAAACGGCGTCGCATCAAGTATGGCAACGACCCGATTGAGTGGGCTCCCCATATCAGCTACAATCGAGTCGATGGACTGGAGGTCGGCGCAGGAATCGCATTCTATCCCCCCGACAACTACGTTCCCTCCTTCTTCTTCAACTTCGGCTACGGACTCGAGTCAGAACGTGGCAAGTATGAACTCGGTTTCAAAGAGACTATCGGTGACTACAACCAGTTGATCTTCGGCGGATCAGCCTACCGACAATCGAGAACCGACGACGACTGGCGCGCCGGTCGTGACGAAAACACGCTCTATGCCCTCCTCAATGCCGAAGACTACCGCGACTACTGGGATGGCGAAGGCGGTAAGATCTACGTCGAACAAAGCTACAAGTATGTTCACCACCTGCGCGCGCAATTCTCGTTCGAAGAACGCGACTCCCTCGCGGCGCACCGACGGCTCTGGTCGCTCTTCGGGGGGGATCACGGCTTCCGCTCCAACTTCTCCTCCCTGCCGGAGCAGTTACGTGCCGCCGGCCAGAATAGCTTCACCCTCGACGAAGCCCTCTTCGAGATCAGCTATACCTTCAATTCCACCTTCGATCTCCTCCAGCCGCAACCACACGGCTGGTATGCTCAGATCCTCTATCAGCACTCTTCCGAGGGAATCGATTCTAAATTCAACTACGACCGCTACCGACTGGAGCTGCGCCGTTACCAGCCGCTGATCCACAAGCTCTCGCTCAATACGCGAGCGCTGTATGGCGCCGTGACCGGATCACCCCCGCTCCATCGCCTCTTCTACCTCGGCGGCATTCGTACTCTGCGTGGCCACAAAATCAAGGAATTCTACGGCACGCGAGCGGCCCTGCTGAACACGGAACTGATCCTCCAGCCCGACGAATCGATTTTCGCCTTTGCCGCCATCCTCGATTTGGGTGTCACCGGCGACTCCTCCGATTTCCTGACTGATAATCGCTGGCAGGGCGACTACGGAGCCGGCATCTGGTTCTTCAAGGCTCTCCGCCTGGAGGCAACCAAACCGTTTGGCGGATCGAGTGATGATTTCCGCATCAGCATCCTCGGCCAACATTCTTTCTGATACATAACCATCTATCCCACAGCGTGTTAAAGCCATTGCGGTATCCGCCGCCAGGCTGAAAACTCCCCACCCACGCTGCTATCAGCCCCCGCTCACTTCCCACTGACAATTTTCGCCTCCGCTTCGATGTGACTCGAATGGCAATAACGACTTAACTTAAGTAGCAAAAAGCCGATACCCTAGATGACAAGTCAGCACTGGTATTACTGTACCTGTCAGCAGGACGCAAAGATAGACGCAGAGTACATAACAGTTTTATTCAATAGACCTGGCGTATGAGGAATTGACCATGCCATTTAAGCCAAGAGACTCGAAAGGTTTGGAGCGGACTGACAAGTTTATCATTCCGGTCGACGAAGCTCCTGACCGCAAAAAAGGGTCCGCCAAGTCGCGTGATTTTCTCAGCGAAGGACAAAACGCGGTTGACGATCTCATGAAAAATCGACCCTCCCTGCGCACCGACAAAGGCGGTGGAGAGGCGAACAACAATTACCGGGCCCTGCTTGAGATCGCCGCTCTGGTGAACAGTTCACTCGTCACGGACGAAATCCTCCAGATCGTTATGAAACGAGCGATCGAGCTGCTGCAGGCCGAACGTGGCTTCCTCATGCTGCTCGATGAGGATAACAAGCTGCAGTTCCGGACTGTCTACAACCTCTGCAAAGAAGAGTTGATGCAGGAGGACTTCAAGTATTCGCAATCCGTGGCCAACCGCGTGGCGAAAACCGGTAAGTCAGACCATACCTCCGATGCGCAAAACGATAGCCGTTTTGCGAACCAGGAGTCGATCCAGAGCCTCAACCTGCGCTCGATCGTCTGCGTTCCGCTAAAAATCGAGAACAAGGTCATTGGGGTAATCTACCTCGACAGTTCCAGCGAAGGCCGCCTCTTCCTCGAGAGCGACCTCGTGCTCTTCGAGCTCTTCGCGACCCAGGCCGCAATCGCGATCAACAACTCGCGCCTCTACGAACATATCCTGCGGCTCAAACGCTTTAACGAAAACATCGTCACCAACACGCCGGTCGGGTTGGTGGTGCTGAACAACAAGCTCGAAATCATTACGATGAACTCCTCCGCGGAGCGCATCTTCGGAAAACCATGCGAACGCGGCGCCGACTTCCTCGGCTTCCTCGACGAAAACAACACCATGCGCTGGGAACAGGCGATGCAGCATGTTCTCAACCAGAGTATCTCCGAGGACCTCCCCCGCTGTTACATCGCGATCGGCGAGGAAGAGAAAGTTATCTCTGCCAAGTTCTCACCGCTCGAGAGCGCCGATGCCAACGGCAGAGGCCTGATCATCGTGATCGAAGATATCACCGAGAAAACGATTCTCGAAAACTACGTAACCGTCTCGGAAAAACTGATCGCCAAAGGTGAGATGGCCGCTTCGATCGGTCATGAACTCAACAACTTCCTGGCGATCATCTCCAACAATGCTGAGTTGATGCAGGTGCGTCTCGAAAAGAACGAACCGGAAAAACTGAGCAAGTCGCTGCACGCGATTCTTGAGAACATCGACAAGATCAAGCGCTTTACCGACAACCTGATGGATCTTTCCAAACTCGATCAGGAGCTGGTGGCATACAACATCAATCACCTGATTGACGATTTGCTCTTCACGATCAAATCACAGCCACGCTTCAAAAATGTCGGTTTTGTAGTCAGAATGAGCCCCGATCTCCCCGATTGCGACCTCGATGTCGGCCAGATCCAGCAGGTGTTTCTTAACCTGCTCTACAACGCTGCCGACGCCCTCGATGGTTCCGACGGCAAACTGGAGATTCGCATCACGACCCGGACCGAGAACAACATGGTCGTAGCAACCGTTCGTGATTCCGGTTGTGGAATCGATGCCGCCAACCTGCAGAAAGTCTTCGAGCCCCACTTCTCCACCAAGAAGCATGGACACGGCCTCGGACTCTCCAATTGTAAGCGGATCATCGAAAGTCACGGCGGCGATATTTCTGTAACCAGCGAACCGGGTAAGTTTACTGAGTTCAGAGTAGCACTACCCAAGAAGAAATAAAGATTCCTTATGGCGATGCGGTTTCCAGCATCCGCAGAGCTTGCGGCAGTCGAAAGGGTTGGCACGGGCGGTGGGGGTGAAGTCTGGTCTGCCAACCACCCTGAACTGGGGACCGTTGCAGTCAAGATTGCCCACGAGAACACTCCCGCAGCTCGTCACTCATTCACGACCGAGTACACTCTGCTCAGGAGTCTCAAGCATACCGCTGTAGTCTCCCTCTTCGACTTCGGCTGTATGGAGGATGGCAGGCCATTCATCGTCATGGAACTCTGTCAGGGCGGAGACCTCTACCAGGCATCCGATAAGCTGCCCCTGGAGCATCGCCTGCGGCTGTTCGCGCAAACCCTCACCGGGTTCGAATACCTCCACAACGTCGGCCTGATCCACCGCGATATCAAGGGTGAGAATGTCCTGATCGCCCAGGATGGCACACCGCGCATCAGCGATCTCGGACTCGCCATCTCATCAGGCTCTGCCGACCGCGACCGCAGCGGCACCCTCGAATATATGGCCCCTGAGATCATGCGAAATGAAGGCGCAACGATCGCCTCAGACATCTACTCCCTCGGCGTCACCCTCTACCGGCTCGTAACCGGCAAGCTGCCGTTTGCCGGAACCGATCCGCTCAAAGTCGTGGCGGCAAAGCAGGATCTCGAAAGTATCGACTGGGACGATATCGAATCTCTCATCAGCGCTCGCACCGTTGAATTCCTCAGAAAAGCCCTCCATCCCAACGTCGAGGAGCGCATCTCAACGGCTCGCTCGTTCATCGATCACCTGCTCGGCGAGCGTCTTGTCGATCCGCAAGTGATCGAAAGCCCCGATATCCGTAACTATGTCCATCACCACTTCCGCTCCTTCAATTTCAGCTTCTGTATGCAGGAGTTCAAGGAGATGGAAGGCGACCTGTTCATCGCGGACAACCTGCAAGACCCGGAATCGGGACTCTTCGAATGTATCACCGACTACCTGAAAACATCATTCTGCCATGTCGAGATCGACCACCAGAATCGCCTGATACGATTCTCCACCGAATCCGACACCGGTGGCTCGATTCAACTGCAGCAACGGCTGAACCAGTCAGCGGCATCCGCGAAGCTGATCGAGTATCCCGAGATCACGCACGACAGCCTGATGAGACTCTCAAGCAAAATACTGCGCCGCGACCTGCTGCCCCGCTATCAGTCGCTCATCCAGGACTACACGGCCGGCAACCTTGCCCTGCTCTCCCTCTTGCTGGTATCGCTTCAGCACCAGGGTTACCTCGATATCCGTAAACTTCGTCTCGGACTCCCCCCCGATGAAATCGACCGCTTCACGCCCGACGATGAATACTGGGACAAGCTCGCTACCCTGATGCCCGAAGTCGATCACAATATCGTTCCTGTCGCGGCATTCCTCGCCTGCGACAACTCCGGGTATCCCGTGGAAAACCTCGTCAGCTCTCGACTCGTCAGCCAGGCTGATCTGGCGGCGCTAACGCAAGCAGGCATTCTCAGCGACAAACAGCAGCGCTTTGTTCGTTCCTACATGCGCCTCTACTTCCACCATGCGCTCGATCTGAACGAACGCCGCCAATTCCATGCCGAGTGGATCGCCCATCTGCAGGCATCAGACCAGGGCGATGACGACAGCAAAATTCGCTACCTCTACGAGCATTATGTCGCTGCGATGCTCCCCGAGGAGGCAATCGCCGCCTCAATCAAGTTCGCCCAGCTCCATTCGGCGAACCAGGATTTTGAAGAAGCGTATGAGGTCTTATCGCGTGTGCGCCGCCTGGCGACCGAATCATCGCCAACCGAACCGGTGCTCTGGTACTTCATCCATCTCGCCGCTGCCGCCAAGAAACTCGGCAAGGTGGACGAAGCATTACGCATCTTCTCCTTCGTGATCCGCAACGCGAACAGGCTCAACGATACCGCAATACTGGCGGAAGCATACAAGCGCGTCGGGGATAGCTACAAAGACAAACGCCAGTTCGCCCGCGGATTGCGTGCGCTGGCCAAAGCGACAGAATATTACGAGAAGGCCGGCAACGAACTGGAACTCTCGCACTGCTTCAACAACATCGGTAACCTGCACTGGATTGCCGGAGATCTCAAAGGCGCTGCGCAGGATTATCATCGCGCGCTCGAGATTCAGCGCCGACTCAATGTGCGCCGGGACATCGCCTCTACGCTCTCTAACCTCGGTACGGTGATGGCAGTTCAACAAGACCTCGAGCCTGCGATCGAACTCTATGAGGAGTCGATTGCAATCAAACGCGAACTCAACGACAGACTCGAACTCGCGCGCTCGCTCAACAATCTTGCCCGCGCCAGCCTTGACGCTGACCGGATCGCCAAAGCGCGTGAATACCTGAAAGAAGCGCTCGAAATCAACCTCGACCTCGGCGCCGAGAACGAACTGCCCTACAATTACGATAACCTCTACGAACTGGAATACCGCGGAGGTCACTACAAACGCGCGCTCAACTGGCTCACTACCGGACTGAGACGCAGCAACAAGAATGATGTCAGTTCTCGCGCAACTTTCGTGTGCTACCTGGCGGAGCTGATGCTGGCGACCGGAAACTACGGGAAGGCCGCGAAGTATCTGAACACCGTCGCTCCTCTGGAACAGCAGGTCACCGATCATATCCTGAGCGCACGACTCTCAGCAGCCTTCTGCGATTTCGCTCGAGTGGTGCGCGATTTCGCGACCGCAAGAGCCTGGATCGACAAGGCGATGGAGGATGCCAAAAAACTGGGTGATTCCAAAGCTATGGCGCAGGTGCATATCAAGTCTGCTCGGATTGCTCTCGCCGAGGGTGATTCAGGCGGCACGGTTGAGTCTGAGTTGACCAAAGCTGCTCGCCTGATCGCTGACCTCCCGGCGCGGCGCGAATTGATGATGATCCGCCTGGCACAACTGCAATGGCACCTCGAGCAGGATCAATTGCAGGACGCCGCTCTCATCATTGCGGAGCTTGAACAATCACGCTCGATGGAGATATTCAAACCCTTTGAACCCGAATGCCTCTACTCAAAAGCTTGGCTGGCATTTTCCAACGGCGATATCAACCTCGCAGCCGAATACGCGATCGAATCGGCCGAGTCTGCCAGAGCTCTCGGCATCAAAGAAATCGAATGGCAGGCATTGCTGATTGCAGGTGAAGCGTTCCGCGAATTGCGGAAATATGAAAAAGCTATGAGCGCCTACATCGGCGCGTTTGAGACAATCCAGATGCTCGCAAGAAGCATCAGCGATGAGCACCTGCGGGAGCTTTTCGTTGAGGATGACAACAAATTGATCGTCGCCGACCGTCTGCGCGAGATGCGTGAGTTGGTCAGCTAACACGGGAACGAATTCCCCGGACGAAGTTAGCAACAGGCAGAAGTAGCCAAAAAGAAAAGGACCGCGTTGCGGGCGGTCCTTTTACTAAACCGGTTGAGGTGCAAGTTAGACTTGTCCTCCCACGCTGTACGGCGAGGGTGCGACCTTGTCCTCTAACTCCTCGATGCGAAGATTATAGTTCTCCAAAGCCTTCACCTCCTCCTATGAGTTGAGTGAACCGGTTACCACGACGTCACATCGGTATCGCGATGATGTGACGTGTTTTTACGTCCCATGTTTTGACTCGATGATTGAGCCGGCATCCGGACCTGTGCTTCGGACACACCCCCAAGTCAAAATATTACTCTTTAAGTATACGACCAAACTGTGACTCTGTCAAACTTATTTTGAGTCCTGCGTCACAGTTTGTAGCGTAACTCCTTGACAAAACACAAGATAGTGGCAACGACCATCCCCTTGTCCACTATATATAGTAGCCGCCTAAAACCAGGACCAAAACTCTAAACGGAAGAATCTCATCACCTTTCTGATCGACAAACTCGCAATTGACGTACTTCCACAGTCCACTTTTGCATAACCGTTCATGTCTGGCAGCAGCCGGTTGCTCCGGTTCGCAACCGCCGCAACGGCGGTCAGATCTGGCGAAAGCTTGAGCTTGATCACCTTTCCATGCTCCGGCTCGGTCGGAAATGCATTCACCCGCAGCTCGAGATCATTGCCGGGGTTGAGGATATCCAGATCCCCCTCCTCAAGTTTTACTTCGACGATCAATGTGTCAATCCGCGCCAGATGGAGTAGATCTCGTTCTCGCGACGACCCAACCAGCACACCACTGAAAGGACACGTGATAACCGATGCCTCATACTGCTCCTCAAGATACTCCACGCGTGATTCCAGCTTTGATATCTCAGCATCGATTTTATTGATCTCCTCCGCGCGCGGACCGGCCATCAGCAATTCAAGCTCATGCTTGCGGGTGTCCCAGGCAGAATAGGCGACATTGAATGAAGCCGCAGCCTTCTCGTACTCATCCTCCGATACGAACTGCTTCTCGTACAACTCCTTGGTGCGGTTAAACTCCTTGCGCGCCTTCTCGTAAACAGCCTCCGCCTCCTTCACCATCGACTTCTTCTGAGCAATCTCCTCGTTCTTCGGATCGGAGAGCAACAAGCGTCGTTCCGCTTCAGCCTTCTGCAAATCAGAGCGCGCCTCGGCCAGCAATCCCTGGCTCAGCAACGAATTGATGACGAGCAGCGTATCTCCCGCCTCCACCGTATCCCCGACCGCAACCTCAGGGATCACCTTGGTCACCGAGTAGTCGTATGCTGCAATATTGAATATCTGTGAGGAATTTCGTTCGAGCACTCCCCCCTTGTAATAAGATGTCTCCAGCAAACTTGGAGCGATCCTCGAAATCACGAATGATTCCGCCGCAATCAGACGCGCCGGTCCCCCCGCAGTTTGGTTGATCTGTACGAATACCGCCAGCAGTACGATTACGGCGATAACGATGCTGTAAGCGATCAGACGCTTAGGCTTCATCCAGACCCGCTTCCTCTCTCTCCAAACTTCCGCTATCTTGCTTCCGAACGAGCGAAGCAATCCATTGAAGATAACCAAAGAAAGAATCGTGAACAATACAAATCCGGTTCCACCCCATTCCTTGACGAATAGCTCACCGGCTCGGTAAACCACGAACCCGATCAGAAACCCGGAGTAGAGCACCGACACCACCCCGTAGCGCCAGTAGATCTTCGCCTCACGCTTACTGGGCGCCTCAAAATCGGGAGTACAACCGAAGACGCCGGATTTCGTCCTGCTCCACAAAAATGCAAACGCCTTCTGGCGAAGATTCGGGATTTGCAGCCAATCAGCCAGGATATAGTAGCCGTCGAGCTTGATGGCCGGATTGAAGTTGAATACCAGCGTCGCAAATGACACCGCCGACGTCAGATAAAAAACCCGATTCAGCAGATACCCTTCATTTGTTATCCGCCACAAAATCGTGAACGCCGACCAGAGGATCAGCTGGAAAAACACCCCCGCAAACATCACCAGCAGACGTTGACGCTTCTCAGGAAAAAGATAAGCGTCAGACAGGTTGCAGAATACGCACGGCTGGAAGTAAAGCAGAAGCACTCCAATCTCGGTGACCGATCCGCCGAAATGCTTGCATACAACCGCGTGAGCAAACTCATGCACGATGAAAATCGCAAAGAGCGAGAGGATGATCGTCGCAATATCCGCTGCGCCATACAACTGCAGAAGATTGAAGCTGAAATGTTCTATGTTCGCGAAGAAAACCAGCGCGCCCGCGAGAATGAAGAGACTCTCGACGAATATCATGCCCGGAGTCAGGAACAGCTTGATCTTCGGGTGGAACCAGTCAAGGAACCTGTCGGGGTTAATCGTCCGCAGTCGAATCGCCAGCACCGACTTGTTTTTGCGAACCTTGGCCGCTGAGATCCCCTCGAAAAATCCCAGCTTTGAGAGCTGACTCACGAATCCCGCAACAGCCTCCGGCGTGATCGTCTTCTTGAACGTGCGGATAAACTCCTCCGCAGCATCCTCAACCGTGCGTGTACCATCGAACTGCTGCAGCAGGAAATACTCAGGTTCTCTCAGCCGGATATACTTGGCGATCTGAGGTGATTTGAGATTGTAGAAGGTTTCGCCCTCCACAGTCTCGGTCTGCATCCTGATATCGGAATGCAGGATCGGATACTGCGGTATCGTTGATTCCGGTGTCTCGGTAGTCATTCTGATCAAAGATGCCTTTGGCGGACTGAACCGTCAACAAAATAAACCCGACACGGCGCAGCGGACGCGGGACGTGGCGATCTCTCCTACTCAGGAGCCTGAACCACGAAAGCTCGGACTTGCGAACCGCCCAAATCTCACGGCAAGGATCGGTGAGTCGTAGCCCAACCCCTCTTGAGAGGGGTCGACTCCGAAACCGTCACGAAGTGACGTGTTCGGGGGCGGGGGTGTGTTGCAGCGGTGTACCTAGATGTAGGTCAAGCCCTCTCGGGGCTTGACATTTTACTGCCTCCAGATTCCTCTGTCACGCCTCAAGAAGGCGTGACCTACAGATCCATCACTTACACACAATTGCCGGAAGGTAGAAGCGGGAAAAGTATCTGCCTTGTTCTAATCCAGTGGATCGAAGAATTGTCATCGCGAGGATCGGCTCCGCGCAGCGGAGCCGGGACGTGGCGATCTCTCCTACTCAGGAGCCTGAACCACGAAAGCTCGGCCCTGCGAACCGCCCAAATCTCACTGCAAGGATCGGTGAGTCGTAGCCCAACCCCTCTTGAGAGGGGTCGACTCCGAAACCGTCACGAAGTGACGCGCTCGGAGGCAGGGGTGTGTTGCAGCAGTGGCCCTTCTTACTACCCCTCGAATCCTCTGTCACGCCTCAAAATCCCCCTTGATCACCGGGAGGGTGCAGTAAAATCCAGAAGGGCAGGCTCCCTCAACCTGCCCTCGCAGTTGCCCCTTTCTCAGATATCCCGTGTCAGCACCAGCTCACTAGTCGATTGCAGGGGTGCGCGGTGTACGTCCCCGTGCACCGCGCCAGGATGCACTCAACTATTTCTCAATCAACCCGATCGGCTCATTTGCATCGAGCCTCTGCTTATCATCCATCAACTTGTCCGCCTGCGCCACCAGGTTCATCAGCTCGATGATCTGCTCATTCGAATCTTCATTCTCGATCGTGCGCAGCACCGCAAGCACGTCGCTCAGGTCGCTCCCTTTCGCCCAGTAGCTCTCGCGCAGGATCTCTGCAAACTCTGCAGCCGCAGCAGCCAATCTGAAATCTGTCGATGTCCGATGAAACGCGCTTGCCAGCGTCGATTGGCTGATTGCACGTGAAGTCTCCGAAACTTCGAAACTCATCGGATCCTTGTAGCGCACATACACCTTACCGATATCGCCCTTCGCACCATCCTTGAGGCGCACCTCGTACAGTGCGGTCACCATATGCCCCGACCCGATCTCGCCACCATCTTCTTTATCATCGCGAAACTTATCATCGGCAACATCACGGTTCTCATAGCCAAGCAGTCGGTAGCGCTCAACGACGTCAGGATTGAAATCAACCTGGATTTTGACATCGCGCGCAATCACCTGCAACATCCCGGTCAGATTCTCCTCGAACACCCGCTTTGCCTCCGTCCAGTTGTCAACGTATGCGTAGTGCCCATTACCCTTATCACCCAGCTTCTCCATCAACACATCATTGTAGTTGCCCATCCCAAAACCGATCGCCGACAGGGTAATCCCCTTGTCCGCGTAGCGCTTGATCTCGGCGAAAATACCCTCAGCGCCGGTCTGACCGACGTTAGCGACACCATCGGAGCACAGGATAATGCGGTTAATCTTACTCGAATCGAAGATGCGGTCCATCTTCTGGTAACCCAATCTGATACCCGCTTCCGCGTTGGTGGCACCACTCGGATAAAGCTGCTCGATCGCGTTGATGATCCGTTCACGCTCGTTTACGGAGGTGGGTTCGAGCACAGTGTAGGCGGAACTCCCATACACTACGATGCCCACCCGGTCGCGCGGGTTCAACTGATCGAGCAGGAGTCGCAGCGACTTGCGCACCGCGCCGAGACGCTCGTCCCGGCCCATCGATCCGGAGACATCCACTACAAAGACGAGATTGGCATCGAGTCGCTTACTCGCATCAATCTTCTTCCCCGCAATACCGATCTTGATCAACTTGTAGTGTTCCTTACCGAACTTCGACGGCGCCCCTTCGATCGCGATCGTGAATGCTTCGTCGCTGGGGTGCTTGTAGTGATACTTGAAATTGTTAATGAACTCCTCTACCCGCACCGCATCCTTCGGCGGCAGATTCCCACCATTCAGATAACTGCGCGCCAGCGTGTAGGAGCCATTGTCCACATCGATCGCAAAGGTCGAGAGATGATCATCCTCCGTGGAGACAAACGGGTTAGTCCCGTAGTGCTCAAAAAACATCGCATCCACCGGCTGCCCATTGGGCGGGCTGTTGCCACCGTGAGCCGGTGAGATTGGCACTCCACCAACGACATACGGCACTTCATTTGCACGACCGCCACGAATATGCACTTCGCCCAGCGCGGATTTGGACAGAAGCATCTTCTTGATGTTATCGCTGCTCTGCTGACGGACATCCGTCGCACTATTAGCCTTTAGCAGGTCTCGCTCAGCGGTCACACATTGTTGTTCATACTCCAGTACCGCCTCTTCAAGTTGAAAATCACACTTGATCGTCGTGTTGGCCGCTACAACAATCTTCTCTGCCCGTACGCTCTGGTAACCTTGGATCGTTGCAGTCACTGAATACTCACCCGGCGGCACGTTAATGATCACGTACTTGCCATCGCCATCTGCCTTCGCCCCCATGGTCGTGCCATCAATCGTCACCACAGCAAACGGAATCGGATCACCCGTCTTTGCGTTCGTAATCTTGCCTGTGATTTTGCCCAGCTCCCCCGGCAGCAGCTCCACCGTTAGTAGCGCCAGCAAGCTCATTGCCGCCACCATGACATACAGTAATGAGCGCTTCATTTTCTCCTCCTCGTTTTTGAGGTTAGTTCTCTCGTCTTTGCTCTCATTACATTCTGGCGGGATTCTTTATTCCCGCTGGCGGTGAAGATTTTTCGAGCCGGGACCCTATTCTCGGAATCTATCGCCCCAGCCCCCCGGTGCCGAATCAGTGGCAGCAAACAGGCTTGATCTCAATTGCAGGCGGAAAATCACGGTAATAAATACCGAGCGCATTACTCTCCCCGTGCTGAGATTAGTCCATTTCGAACTTCAGCGCGGCTCATCCTTTGGGTGGGTTGGGGTATGTATGAGGCTGATAAGATAACTGAGGTGCTCTGCCCTTAAAGACGCAGAGCCGGGCGATTCGTCAAATGCATTTCTCTGAATGCCGTCACTTCGTCTGAGCGATCACCCCCCGCTCGCGCTGATTGTAGTCAATGATGATCTCTGGTTGCCGGTACTTTCCGCTCTCTGCCAGCAGTTCAGTAACCGGTTCCGCATGATCAACTCCGAATTCAATCGCCAACCACCCCCCTGACTTAAGCGCTGCAGGTGCAAGCGCAACAATCTCCCGGATTGCATCAAGCCCATCCGCACCCGACACCAGCGCCTCTTGAGGTTCATAATCGCGCACTTCAGGCATCAAGCCGGGATACTCCGACTCCCTGATGTAAGGTGGATTCGAGATGATCAAATCGAATTCCCCCCGCTTCGCCAGGAAGTCCCGCAGATCAGCTTCAACGATCTCCACCTGTCGCTCCACACCGATCAGGGTCACATTCTCTGCGGCAAGTTCAAGCGCCTCAGGAGAGCGATCACAAGCCTCCACTCTCGCGTCACCCCGCTCCCGGGCAACCGCAATTGCGATACACCCGCTCCCCGTGCCGAGGTCAGCCACACGCGGCTTCTCTATCCCCGCAATCCTCTGCAGCGCCGTTTCGACAACGATCTCCGTCTCCGGACGCGGCACCAGCGCCCGCCGATCACTCTTCAGCACCAAACCGAACCACTCGGTCTCTCCCAGAATATGCTGCAATGGCACACGCTTCAGCTTGCGCTCTATCAACTGCTCCAATTGCACCTGGTCATTCCGATCAAGCACCGCTGCGCCCTGCAGATGCAACTCAACCTTGTTCATGCCGAGGATCTTCCGCAGCATCAACTCTACCGCCAGCCGCGGATTCTCGATTCCGGCGGCGCTCAGCCGTGCTTCCCCCCTTATAATCGCATTTTGAATTGAGATCGACATAACCGCTCGTTCAGCTTACGCTACGATCTGGCCGGCCATCACCTGATCAGGACAGCAGGCAGCTCCGCCGGCGTGCCATAGCGCGCGCACCCCCCACGGGCTGACCCGTGCAACCTCTCGCGGTTGCTACTCACGCCCCTCGGTAGCCGCTCCGCATGAGCAGGAGGATCAAACTTGAACAGCGGCAAGCCCACGAATGTCGCCCCCGCTATCAGGGCCGAATGTTGCAGGAATTCACGACGTTCCATCTAACCTAACCCTCCAGAGCTTCAAGATTGAAGTTGTCCACCTTCATTGCCGGTACCAGCATCACAACCGAATACTGCGGATAAAGCTTACGTTGCTTCGAGAGCATTGTCGCGTTGCTGAATGCCTCCAGAATCGACTGGCTCATCCTCATGTTCTCCACCGCGCTGGTAATCTCGCCATTCTCGATCAGAAACGTACCATCACGCGTCGTGCCGGTAACCATCGTCTGCATCGGGTTGAGGAAATTGACGTACCAGAAATGCGTGATATAGACACCGCGCTCGGTTGCAGCCACCATCTCCTTGAGTGTGTGCTCACCGCCCGCCATCGTCATATGCTTCGGGTAAGGGCCGTAGCTGTTGTCCGGCGGCAGCGCATGACCGGTCGACTTCACCCCCGCAAGATTCGCATAGTAGCTGTTGTAAACGACACCCTTCGCGACACCCCTCTCAACCAGCGGCACCTGCTGACGCGGCACCCCCTCATAGTCGAACGGAGTACCCGCAATCTCCGGATTGAGCGGGTCTTCAACTATCGTAATCTTCTCACCCGTAATCTGCTCGCCGATCTTCCCAGCCATGAAGGAACGGTGCTGATAGAATGTCTTGCCGCCAAAGCCCATGAACGCCAGGAATAACAACAACTGTCCCACTGCTGCCGGCTCAAGAATTACCGTGTACTGCCCCGATTCAAGCTTCACCGGATTGACGGATCGCAATGCCTTGTCGATCGCGACTTCCGTAAGCTCACCGACATCAATAGCATTCGTATCGCGGCTGTAGGCGATCCCCCAGCCGGAATTGCCGCTATCACCGACGACCGTTGCCGACAATTCGGCCCGCGTCGACTGATTGAAACTGTCGACTCCGAGCGAGTTCATCACTCCGACAGTCTCGACATAGTTGCGGTAGGCTCCCGCTGTCTTCAACTTGTGCTCGGCGCACGCCTTCACCAGCTTGCCCACTACCTCTGCCCGTTGCGTGGGTGAGAACTCCGCCGTGCTCTGATAAAAGGTCTTCAGTTCCCTGAAATCCGCCTTGCCCGGCAGCGATGCAAAATCCTCATCCGCAGGAACCAGCTCGGCAATCGCCAGCGCCTCCCGGGCGGCTGCAGCCACAGCTTCCGTATTCAACCTGCCGGTGGATGCAATCCCTATCCGCTTCTCCTTGATCGCCCGTACGTGAATCATCGTATCGGAGCGATACAGGTTCTGATGGATCTGCGACTCGGCAAATCGCGTCAGGCTCAAGTCTTCTCCGATCAATACTACTTCGGTCTGATCTGCCTTCGAGGCATCCAACCCCGCCTGCAGCAATCTCCTGGTATCTTCTCTCGAGATCATGCGCCCACCTTCACATTCCGGAACCGCAAATACGCGGCTCCCTGCGCGGTGCGAGCATTCTGTCCCGGCTCACCCTTGCCGCAGTTCGGTGTCCCCCACAACACCCATTCATCTCTATGCCCCACCGAATCACACTTATTCCAAAAATCCACGGTACTCCCCGAATATGTAGGCGACTTGATCATCGCACCCAGCTTGCCACCCTTGATCTCCCAGCCCACTTCACCGCCCAGGTTGAAATCCTCGCGGTTGTCATCGATCGACCAGGTCGAGGTCCCCTCGATATATATCCCTTCATCAACCTCCGAGAGCATATCCGCAAACTTTTGCTCTCCCGGCTCCAGGATCAGGTTCGTCATCCGTACCAGCGGCACGTTTCCCCAGCCATCAGCCCGCGCCGCCGCAGAGGACGCCATCCCCACCCGCTGCGCCGTCTCGCGCGAACTCAAGTAGCCGACCAACACACCCTTCTGCAGCAACGGCACGCGATCCGCCTTGACACCCTCATCATCATAACCGTAGGTAGCCAGTCCACCGGGGAACGCAGGATCGCTGAAGAGGTTGATTATCTCCGAACCATACTGCAGCTTACCCAGCTTGTCGGGGGTCGCAAAACTTGTCCCTGAGAAATTCCGCTCCGAACCGAAGACACGGTCTAACTCCAGCGGATGCCCGATCGACTCATGAATCTGCAACGATGCCAGGTCCGGCGAAAGGATAACCGTCATCTCACCCGAAGGACACTCCTGCGCATCCTTGAGAGCCAGTGCCTCACTCGCAATCCGCTCGATATTCTCCTCAATCTTGAACGTCGCAATCTGCTCGAACCCTCCGGTAACAAACTGTCCCGAAGCTGTCGGAAATGATCGCTCGTACCGCTCGCGGTGCCCCATCACCATACCGCAGCTGACTCCCGCGCCACACTGCATCAACGTCTGCCGCAACTTGCTGCCGTTGGTCGCCTGAAAATATTTCTGAATTCTTCTGAAATCGAGGAACGTCGAACTCGAGCTAATCCCCTCAGTCTTGTAGATCAAATCCTCCCAGCCGAGCAACAGGTCGTTTTTCTCCGACAAACTCAGCGCGAATGGGTCCTGCTCGAACGGCGTCGAGTATTCGTCGGTCACGGCGGGCAACTCCGACAACTCCAGCTTTTCTGAGTTCACGCTGGCTGATGCCGCAGCGATCTCCAGCGCCAGATCGGCCATCCGTTTCAGGTTCTTTTCACTTACCTGTGAAGTCGCTGCGAAACCCCAGGAGCCGTTGCGCAATACCCTGATCGCAATACCGGTCGAGTCCGACTTCTCGGGCGGATTCGTGGTCCGCGACGATGTCGACAACCGCTCGCTGCTGATCTCTTCAGCACGCAAATCGGCATACTCGCACTTGCCGGCCAGGTAGGTAAGAATACTCTCCGAATGTTTCTCGATTTTATCTATCACAAAACGCTCCCTTACAGAGGAATCTCGACGAAATGATCACCTGCCAGATATACGCCAATCATAAACAAGACGCCGAGCAGAGTCAAGATTAACGCGACACGCGGGGAAACCAGGTTCTTCTCCGGTCGGAATCGGAAAATCGTTCCCCTGAACAACACCGTCAGCCCCAGCCAGTAGAGAATCAACACCTCCATCAGCGTTTGACTCTCGTTCCCTCCGAATGGCCAACCGCCCCACAGGTAACCGAAACGACTCAGCGAGACCAGCGAACCGGCAAACAAACTCCCCACCGCCATCAACAAACCTGAAACCAATACTTTGCGCGATAGCTTCTTTAAGTGCCTGTCGCTGCTGCCGCTGGCGAATGCGTTGAAGAGCGCCGAGAATGCGTACATCGCTCCCAGGAACATCAACGCAATGTGCAGCGACCACACCAGCAGGTCCGGCTCCCCTTCGAACATGAGGGTTATATGCTCCGACTGGTCCGCCGGCAGGCGCACCAGCGTATCACCATCTGTGGAGAGTACCTGGAAATAGTAGTAGTAAGAATCACCCTGGGGCAGCCTGGGCAGCACGGCCGAGTATTGATCCACGCGGCCTGCCTCAGCCCGCAGCATCGTCGTGTCAAACTGAACCAGCAATGGCTGCTTGTAGTAAAGGATCGGAACAAACTCGGATGAGTCGTACCCCGCCACCATCCACAGCTCGATCTTGGGATTTCCGGTCCCGCGGTAGAGGTTGGGCGCCATGTGGTCAATCGACAATCCGGGACCCTTGGCGTCGTAATAATTGTCTGACTTAGTCGATGATCCGAACTTGGGGGCGAGTGCAAAAAGGGCAAGCGTCAATAGAAACGCTGAGAAGGCACGAAGCTGATTCACCCGATGTTACCGTCACTTATAACTGCTGGCAGGTTGCGGCGTGGATCTCCCCGACCCACGTCTCCTCTCACGCTTCAACAAATTCCCCGGCTTTCTTGAGACGCTCCTCCTGGTCCCGCTCCTGCAACGCACCGATCAGTTCATCGAGATCACCGGCCAGAATATCATTGAGTTTGTGAAGCGTCAGATTGATGCGATGGTCGGTCACTCGACTCTGCGGAAAATTATATGTCCGAATCTTCGCCGAGCGGTCACCCGAGCCAACCATCGAACGGCGCGTATCCGCCAGTTTCTGTTCCTGCTCCATCTGAGCCTTGTCGAGCAGTCGGGCACGCAACACCTTCATCGCCTTCGCCTTGTTCTTGTGCTGCGATTTCTCATCCTGGCAGCTTACCACCGTGCCTGTCGGGAGATGCGTAATCCGGACCGCCGAATCGGTCGTATTCACCGACTGCCCACCCGGTCCCGATGAGCGGTAGACATCTATCCGCAAGTCGTTTGGATTGATCTCGATATCTACCTCATCCGCCTCCGGCAATACCGCTACCGAAGCAGCCGAGGTATGAATTCTCCCGGAAGCCTCCGTCTCCGGCACGCGTTGCACCCGGTGTACACCCGATTCGAACTTCAGCAACGAGTAGACATTCTCCCCCGAGACCGACATGAAAATTTCCTTGAATCCACCCACGCCGGTCGGATTCGAACCCAGCACATCGATCTTGAATCCCTTGATGTCGGCAAAGCGCTGATACATCCGGAACAAGTCCGCTGCAAACAAAGCCGCCTCATCGCCGCCGGTGCCTGCCCGTATCTCAAGAATCGCATCCTTGGCATCATTTGGGTCACGCGGGGAGAGCAACAGCTTCAGCTGGCGCTCCACCTCCTCGAATTTTCCGCTCGCTTCTTCAAGTTCCGCTTCGGCCAGCTCAACCAGATCATCATCCTCGCCGGCACGGATAATCTTTTCAGCTTCTTCGATCGATTGACTGAGGTTGCGATAACGTTTACCGACCTCAACGATCTCGGTCAAATCCTTGTGCTCGCGCGACAGGTCACGGAACCGGCGCTGGTCGGAAATTGTCTTGGGATCAGAAAGTTGCTGCGAGAGCTTGTCGAGCTTTTCCTCGGCGCCCTCGATCAGCTCAAGCATCTGCGAGCTCATTCACCTGCACCTGTTGGGGTAAACCGAGCGAAGCCCGCACCGCGACCACGGCTACTTCAAGCTGGTCGATACTCGGCTCCTTGGTAGTGATCAACTGTAGCCACAGCCCCGGCTTGATTAACACCTTGGTCAGCTTGTTATCGCGCGTCTTGCCCGAGATCTTCAGCAACTCATAAGAAGTTCCCGCCACCAGCGGCAGCAGGAGAATATGCACACCAAAACGCACCAGCAATTGCGGCGGGTTGCCGGTAATCACCTGGAAGAGCGTATCCGCGATCGCGAACATCAGGATCGCAAAAAGCGCTACGATCAGAATGAAGGAAGTCCCGCAACGTGGATGCAGCGTCGTGTACTTCTTCGCGTTCTCCGCCGTGATCTCTTCCTTCTGCTCCCACGCCCAGATCGACTTATGCTCCGCGCCGTGGTACTGGAAGATGCGGCGGAAATCCTTCATCATCGACAGGAAAAAAACATACCCGACAAACAGCAAAACCCGCACACCCCCGGCGATCAGGTTGAACACCAGCGCATCCTTCCCGAATCCCAGCAACGATGCGATCCAGAGCGGCAGGAAGAAAAAGAATAACACACCAACGCCGACAGCGAACAGGATGCTGAAGAAAATCATCAAACCGCTTTGCTTCTTCGCCTCCACCGGGTCCTTGCCTTCGGCGATATCGATATCCTGCGCCATCATCTCAGCCGAGAAATTAAGCGAGCCGATACCGATCTTCAGCATCTCAAACATGGCGATAAAACCACGGATGATCGGGAGCGCAAAAAGCTTGATCTTCTTTGAAAGGGGGGTATAGGGATATGTCTTCACGAGGATCGACTTGTCCGCCCGCCGCACCGCTGTTGCGATATGCGTCTCGGAGCGAATCATCACGCCCTCAATTACGGCTTGTCCGCCAACTTGAAACTCAGCCATTGTCTACCTCGTTGTGCTCGAACGCGAATTGAGTATGAAATTGGTTTCGTGGCAGGTCTCACGAAGCTGCTGTCAGCTGAATCGGGGGATGACCTGTCACCTTCATAATATACCGGTTAAACCAGTATTTCACTGGTTGTGTCAGAGCTTGAGAAGATACCGCACGGCAGCCTCGAAGTCTAACCTGACACCTTCGAACAAGAACGGCTTAACCAGTCTATTTAACCAGTATACAAAAGGCAGGAGTAGATGTACCACTCCTGCCTGGTATTTCGTGACGATTTAGCTACTTTTCGGTCTTTTCGTCGGCAGACTCAGGCGTTTCGGCCTGCTTCGCCTTGGCGCCCTTATTGACACCAACATTGGCGTATTTGCGGCGGAAGCGATCCACACGACCGGCGGTATCAACCAGTTTCTGCTTGCCGGTGTAAAACGGATGGCATTCCGAACAGATTTCTACCGAGATCGGGCCCTTGAGCGTCGAACGAGTCTCAAACTCGTTGCCGCAGGCGCATTTGATAGTAACTGTTTCGTATTTGGGATGAATGTCTGTCTTCATATCTTTCAGATCACTCCTGTTTTCGCTCACAACTTAGTCGTTTATTATACGCCGCGGCTCTTGGAAAATCAAGCGAAAAGCGCCCAGCTTTTCGCCCCCGATTCAGGGAAAAATCGCCGCAAATCGAAGCCATTTCGAGTATATCTCGGCTTCAGAAGCTATAACAGGAGAATTTTGGATATGTTCCTGGGGGCAATCACGGCGTAGAGGCCAATCCGTAGGGGCGCAGCATGCTGCGCCCGGGTGTGACCGCGTCGTTCAACCCGCGGCGCACGAGGACGTACGCCGCTCACGCTCGGGAAAACCCAGGTTTCGGTCCGTGCGTCGTGTACGTCCTCGTGCACGACGTCTTCCTTCCAGTGCGTCGCGTACCTCCCCGTGCGCGGCGTCTCCCTTCCCTTGCGTCGTGTACGTCCCCGTGCGCGGCGTCTTCCTTCCCGCGCGTCGTGTACGTCCTCGTGCACGGCGTCTCCCTTCCCGTGCGTCGTGTACGTCCTCGTGCGCGGCGTCTTCCTTCCAGTGCGTCGTGTACGTCCCCGTGCACGGCGTCTCCCTTCCCGTGTGTCGTGTACGTCCTCGTGCACGGCTTGGTCTTACTTACAGCGATCCTCATTGATCCCGCCTCACAAGAGCATCTTAACACGCACCCATCTCAACCTGTGCCACTCTCTCGGCAGCCCAAATGGAGCCAGCCCAACAAACGCTCGCCCCTCTTGAGAGGGGCAGGCTGAGGTCGCTTCAGCGACCGCAAGCCGGGGTGTGTTTCCCATTGACCAACCGACAATCGGCACTATATTGAACATAGAAAAGGAAAACCTCATTACATCGGGGGATCAATGACCCGACCGAACTCCCTACTCAAGCACCTTTTCAGGACTTTACCGCTCCTTGCAGCTGCAGCAAGCTTCTTCCTCTCCTGCGGCGACTCATCCGCGACCAACCCAACCAATGAGTCGCGAACCCTTCGTTACCAGAATGAAGCCGAGCAGATGGCTCTTGTTGTTCAGGGCACCCTTCGGCCATCCGAATGGCTCACCAAGCAGATCAACGACGAGTTGGTGCTTATTCGCGACACATGGGGTGATTCGATTCCGGCTGTGAATGAAGCGTTCCAACCACCCTGGATTGTGAGTCTGGCCGGCATTAAAGTCGACACTTCGTTGTATATCGAGATAACAAACGGAGCTAACGCTGAATTCAATCAGCTGTTAGAGGAAACCAGTGTCTACATTCGTGATCCCCACTATACATTTTCACCCCGCTCGCTAATACTTGTCTCGGACCAAAATCTGCATCCGGTTCGAATGGCTGAGTATTTTGCTGGATTTCCAGGCATTATCTATGTCCAAACGCGCGGAATCTGGTTCCCTGTCTTTCACGCATATGCGCGCAAAGTCGTTGGAGACACGATAAGGTACTACTTCAGCACGTCGTTGTGTCCCGATCTGTATGATGAGTACTTCTACATAGAGATTGCCGGCGATTCCGCGAACCTCCGCGATCGTTTCGCAGAGTGTTGGGGGCCCGACAATTGGCCCGACCTGCCGTTTCGAGAAGCAATTGAGCTATTTGATGCCTGGGTCGATAGCGCGGAGGCCAACCGCCCCTATTGGGTTGATGAAGCCCGCACGGAGATTGGCAACGTACTTCATTACAAGCAATTCAACTGGCAAAGGGAGTAATCTAACATGAAACGACTCCACAAGATCCTGCTGGCTGTAACTGTTGCTGTAACAACGTTTGTCCTCCTCCTCTCCTGCGGCGACGCCAAGATCATACAACCACCTGAGCAACCCGAATCACTCCGCTACCGAAACGAAGCCGAGCAGATGGCTCTTGTGATCCAGGGCACTTTGCGACCCTCAGAGTGGCTCACCAAACAAATCAACGATGAATTAGTGCTGATCCGTGATACATGGGGTGACTCGATTCCGACTGCTATGCAGGATTTCGAGACTGCTTGGATCGCAAGTGAAGTAGACATTCGAGTCGATACCGCTCTATATATTCAAGTAATCGCAGGATCGAATTCCGAGTGGAATGATATCACAAGTCAGCTGAAGATTCGCGTTATGGACCGCGCCTATTCTTTCTATCCACGACTGCTGTACACGGAATCTGATGAGAACTTACATCCGGTAAGAGTAGCCCAATACTTCGTAGGTTTCCCCGGCGTCCAGTACGTGCAGACCGCTGAAGTCGGGCGGGCTTGGTTTGACGGGCTCGCTCGCAAAGTTGCTGGAGATACCGTGAAGTACTATTTTCGGCATATCTTGTGCCTGGCGACAAGTTTCAGGTATGCCTACTTCAACGTGATCGGGGATACAGCGATCTTTCGCGGAACTTATGATGAGTGTTGGTCAGGTGACCTGGAATGGCTCTTCGAAAACTACCCCGGTAATGACTATTTGGCATTTCTCGAGAATTGGGAGGATAGTGCCTACGCCAATAGGCCGGAGTGGGTCGACGAGGCGCGCCACGAGATTTCCAACATTGATGGGCCAAACAATCTGTTTCATTGGCAGCGCCCGTAAAGACTCTACAGTGCGCCGTGTACGTCCTCGTGCACGGCGTGAGCTTACTTGCAGCGATCCTCATTCATCCCGCCTCACAAGAGCATCTTAACACGCACCCATCTCAACCTGTGCCACTCTCTCGGCAGCCCAAATGGAGCCAGCCCAACAAACGCTCGCCCCTCTTGAGAGGGGCAGGCTTAAGGTCGCTTCAGCGACCGCAAGCCGGGGTGTGTTGGTCGTCGCCAACGCGAGATCCGTCTCTTTCGAGATTCATCCTACGGTGATCGAGGGCGTACCGCCGCACGGGCGAACCTGCAATCACCGAAAGTGTACTAGCCCATCTTGTCCAAAAAGGGGATCTCCCAAAAAGGTCAGAGCTATTTCACCCTTACCAATACTGCGTCTCGCAATGGTATCACATTGAGCAACAAAGACGACGTTTAATGCGTTGGCAAGCGCTAGCATCAGATCAGTCTCCCCAGAGTGAAATTCTATTAACAGCGGGCCATTAGTAGGTCTTCCCCATGTCGACTGTCTACTCAAACGCACTGGAAGCCCGACCGAGTCTAGGATACCGAACAAATAGGCGACGAAATTTTCACGCTCGCGATTCCCTTCTTCGCATTTCAACTCAATTCCCTTCAACTGGGAACCGTAAGCCTGCAGAAACTGCCTGCATCTCAAGGATAGCGCCAAATGCCTCTCCTGTGACAGGGGTCTGAACCGTGGCCGATTTATGACATCTACAATCCTGTCTTCAGCGGCTCGTACCTGAGATGCCATAATTCTGCTCAGCAAGCTTCCGAGCGAATCTATCGCCGCAGGAGGCGGGAGTTGTGGAAACATTTCTCGCGCAACAGAGTCTACTCTGACCATCAGGAAGCTCAATGAGTCAATCTGTTTCCTTTGGGCATCAGCTAAGTCGCCAAGAGTATCCAGCTTTGAGTTTGTCATGTTGACATTCTCGCGAAGGCGCTCCTGTTCCGAATGCGAATCATAACTGAGCCATATGTTCGCTCCCAAAGCAGCCACCATCAGCAGAATCCCTGCCCTTGATAGCCTCCGAAATCTGTTAGTCCTTCTGTCGTGAAAAATGTCACTCTTGACTAGGATGAGAATGGCGATGGCAAACTCAACTACCGCACTGGCTACTTGTAGATACACCTTTTGTCCATGTCTCAGTTATTCAGTTGCACGGATGGCGGCGTCTATGCCTCGTGCTCCACGCGATCCTACGTGCCGCTGTCCGATCGACCACGACGTACAGGATTGATCCAGGTATAGCAAACATTGCCACCAACAGTCCAGCCCCCCTGCCACGCACCGCCTCACGATGAACCCTCTCCACCGCTTTGTCCCACACTCTCCAAAGGCCCGAACGAGCCAGCGCAACAAACGCTCGCCCCTCTTGAGAGGGGCAGGCTGAGGTCGCACCAGCGACCGCAAGCCGGGGTGTGTTGGTCGCCCCCCTAGTCCTTCATCGAATCAAGGAACTTCTTGTTGGTCTTGCTCTTTTTCAAACGATCAAGCAGGAATTCCATCGCTTCAATCGCATTCATATCCGCAAGGAACTTGCGCAGAATCCAGATACGTGCCAGCTCGGCCTGACCCAGAAGCAGCTCTTCCTTACGAGTCGATGAACGATTGATATCCATCGCCGGGAAAATCCTGCGGTCTGCCAGTCTGCGATCAAGCACGATTTCTGAGTTACCCGTGCCCTTGAACTCTTCGAAAATAACCTCATCCATACGCGAACCGGTCTCGATCAGCGCGGTACCGACGATCGTGAGCGACCCTCCCTCTTCGATATTTCGCGCCGCGCCAAAGAATCGCTTCGGACGCTGCAATGCATTCGAGTCCACACCACCCGAAAGAATCTTACCGGAGTGCGGCACCACTGCGTTATGCGCACGCGCCAGGCGGGTAATCGAGTCGAGCAGGATTACCACATCATGCTGGTGCTCCACCAGGCGCTTCGCCTTCTGCAGCACCATCTCGGCAACCTGCACGTGACGCTCTGCCGGCTCATCGAAGGTTGATGATACAACCTCACCCTGCACCGAACGCTTCATATCGGTAACTTCTTCCGGGCGTTCATCGATCAGCAACACGATCAACTTACACTCAGGATGATTGGTCGTGATCGCATTCGCGATCTTCTGTAGGATGATCGTCTTACCGGCCTTCGGCGGCGATACGATCAACGCACGCTGTCCCTTACCCAACGGACACATCAGGTCCATCACGCGGGTGGTCTGCTCTTCCGGCTGCGTCTCGAGCTGGAAACGAACATCGGGATAGAGCGGCGTCAGGTTATCAAAGAGAATCTTATGCTTGGCAACTTCGGGGCTCTCGAAATTAACCGCTTCGATCTTAAGCAGCGCAAAGTAGCGCTCTGATTCCTTCGGTGGACGCACCTGTCCTGAAATGATATCACCGGTGCGCAGGTCAAAACGTTTGATCTGCGACGGCGACACGTAGATGTCATCCGGACCCGGCAGGTAGTTGTAATCCGCCGAGCGCAGGAAGCCGTAACCCTCATCAAGGATTTCGAGCACACCCTCACCGAAGATCAGGCCATCCTTCTCGGTCTTCGTCTCGAGGATTTTGAAGATAAGCTCCGATTTGCGCAGACCCGAAACACCCGGTATCTCCAGGTCCTCGGCCGTCTTCAGCAACTCGGCGATTGTCTTGCTTTTCAGTTCAACGATATCCATATCGTTCTTTCCGCGCTTGGTTTCGCGCGCCTTTGTCTTGGGAGATGATTCCATTATAGTGACCTCCAACGATCTCCTGGAGAAATTATTTTTCCACTGCTAAGAGTAAATTCAATGTTGTCTGTATTCGTGTTTATTCCAGCCCGTGGGCCGGTTATATCAAAATCGCCTGAACGTTGCTTAAAAACGCTGCATAGATCTCGCAACAAACTAAGCGTTGCTTATAGTAGGGTTGATTGGTGACGGCTATCTGATTTCGGACTTTTCGACGATCAAGCACGCAGAGTCGGCTCAGCGACCGAAGCCTCAGGCAGCGATCTCTTCGACCGGGGCATCCCCCCACAACTCCTCGAGACCATAGAAACTGCGGACATCGCGGAGAAAGACGTGCACAACCACGTCAACATAGTCAAGCAATACCCAACGCAGGCTGCGGTAACCTTCAGTGTGCCACGGTTTCACACCCTCGTCTTCTTTCAGCTTCTCAACAATATGGTCGGTGATAGCCTTGGCCTGGACATCGGCATCAGCCGAGCAAATTACGAAGTAATCGCACACCGTTGATAGCCCCCGGAGATCTAGGATTTTAACATCGTAGGCTCTCTTGTCGAGAGAAAGATCAGCAATCTTGTGAGCCAACTGCGCTGGGGTCATTAACGAGTTTTTCTACAACCTCCACATCACGTTTTCATTCATCAATCACTACCTCTAAGCGCCTGCTTACTTACGCGCTACTGCCATTACCATCTCGTAGTCGGAGCCGACGATCATCGTGTAGTCAACATCGAGGAAATTGCCGTCCATCTCCCGATGCGTCACGCGCTCCTCGGCTATACCCAGCTTTCTGGCAAGCTGCTGGGCCTGCTCCAATTCCGGCTTCCGAGCAATCAATAATGTTTTTTCCTGATCGAAAGAGCGAAAGTTTTCCTCCTTGACGACATCCACTATGAACTCGGGCCTGGCCGTCAGCTTGGCAAACTTGGCAAACTCCGCCGCCGCACCAGACTGGCCACAGCCGTTGAGAATCTCAACCTTCACGTTGATCGGTCGCTTCTCTGTCTCCGGCAACGGCGCCGTCTCCCCCTGCATGAACTTGGCGGCAAACGACCCCACGAACACGAGGATCGAAAGCGATACCACCACCAGCAGGAAATCAATTACTCTACTCGCCGGCCGTCTCCTGGCCGTCTTCGACTTCCCGGACTTATTGCGTGTCGTCTGCTTCAGAGTCTTACAGCGTCTTTCGCTAAGTTAATTTCTTAATGCTGTCTTGGATCATTGCTACAGGAGGGCTACGGTGCGCTCAACGAACGCCTGAGTCGAATCAAGATTACCGGCACTACCTCCCGAACAGTGAACGACTGCCATAACCCCGATAGAAGGGGTCATAGTATGAGTTATAATACGGATTATAGTACGCGCTTCTGCTTTCGTACGAAATCGACATATGAAAATCTTTCGACGGCTCCCACAGCAGGCGGAAACTCGGGAGGATCTTGCCATTTAGACCCGAACTTCCCTCCGCGCCGAAAAGTGTCTGCGGCTGGTGCATAAAGGCTAAATCAACCTGAAGCGTTAGCGGCTGGGCCAGTTTGTAGTCAATCGAATTCAGGTACATCGCAATCGACTGCGAACCGGTACTGCCCGACATAAAGGCAATCGAATAAGACTGATGCATCGAAAACCGTGACGGATCAAATAACGAGAAAATCGAACTCGAAGCACCCTGCATACTCTGCGGGCCCTGGGCAATCTCGCTCAGAGGCTTACTGGCGTAACTGCTCTCCTTTTCCACAAGCGTCTCGGCTGAGACCACCGCGGAAACGAATAGCACGACTAAGCCAAAAACCAAAACAATTGATGTCAGATTTCGCGATGTCATGATTTTAAGATCTCCTACAGACTTCCAATCTGTATACGCTCGAAAGTACGTTTCGCTTAATTCTTTGTCAACGTTTTAATACTTAAACTCTCGAACTCCAGCGAAGAATTTATGAATTCATTTCGGCGTAGATTTGGTCAAGCTCCTGAAGTTGCTCAACCGAGTTCACTCCCAGGGCCTCCCGGTAATCCTCCAGCTTGACCGCCTTGGTTCCGTTACCCCGGTGGAGCAGGATCTCCACTACATCGGTGAGATAGTATTCCCCCTGCTCATTATTCGTATCGACACTTTGCAGGCCATTATAAAGCGGCCCCGCGTTAAAGACGAAGATCCCCGTATTGATCTCGCCGATCGCCCGTTCCGCCTCGGTTGCATCGACGTGCTCGACGATCTTAGCTACCCTGCCGTCGGCGCCCCGCACTATACGACCATAGCCGCTCGCATCCGGCGGTTCCGAGGTCAATACCGTAGCGTCGCAGCCTGACTCGATATGCTCATTCAACAACCTCTTCAACGACGCCTCGCTCAGAAGCGGTACGTCGCCTGCCAGTACCAGCACCGAGCCGTTATGATCGCGGAAATGCTCGGCTGCCGCATTGACCGCATCCGCCGTTCCGCGCTGGGTATGCTGAACCGCAAAATAGAGATTGGGAAGCTGCGCGTCCGCGAAATTTTGCTCGACCAGTTCACGTCCATGCCCCACCACCAGAACGATCTTCCCGACCCGTAACCGGGTCAGGGTGTGCACGATATGGTCGATCAGCGGCTTGCCCGCGATCGGATGCAGCACCTTCGGTAAATCGGATTTCATCCGCTTACCCTTTCCGGCCGCCAGGACAATCGCTACGGTCTCTTCGAAACTCTGCTTGAAGTTATCTTTGTTCGCTGTCACGGGAATTCTATCGCTTGAGGTTAGTTGGGATTTCCAGAGAATATGAAGTTGAAGTAGTCCGCAATGCTACGAAGTCGGTTCGTTCTTGTCATCGACGTGGAGGACGACCGGCTTGAAATCGCGCGCCTCTTCCGGCGTGAGGTGAACGTAGGTGATGATGATAATCTTGTCCCCCACCTGCCCCAGCCTTGCCGCCGGCCCGTTCAGGCAAACGGTACGGCTGCCACGCTTCCCGGCAATCGTATAAGTCTCGAAGCGCGCGCCGTTGGCGACATTGACCACCTGAACCTTCTCACCCACCAGGATATTCGCCGCCTCCATCAAATCAGGATCGATCTCACACGACCCCTCATAGTTGAGATCAGCGTCGGTCACCGTCGCGCGATGAATCTTTGATTTAAACATTTCAAGCAACATGCTATCTCACCCTCAGTGTGACATTGTCAATCAGCCGCACACCGTCGATGCGGCACGCCAGGCTGATGGCAACATCACCCGCTATTTTCTTCAGCTCCGCCAGCGAGTCGGAGTCCGCAACTGATACGTAATCCACCGCTGCCTGCGCTTCCTTAACAAGCCGCCGCTTCACATAGTTCCGAATTCTTGCGGCCGATCGCTCGCCTTCGACAATCATTTGCCTCGCCCCGAAAAGCGCAGCGGGGATCACGCGGGCCCGTTCACGGGCCGAACTGTTAAGATAAGCATTCCGCGACGACAAAGCAATTCCATCGACATCCCGCAAGGTCGGTGCTATCACAATTCTTACCGGCAGATTCAAGTCCTTCACCATCTGTTTTATCACTACCGACTGCTGCAGATCCTTTCGGCCAAACACGGCGACATCCGCCTGAACGATATTGAAAAGCTTCAGCACCACGGTCGCGACACCCCGAAAATGACCCGGACGGGCGGCTCCCTCCAGGATCCCCGCTATCCGTTCCGGAACTACATAGGTGTCGAACCCCTCCGGGTAAATCTGCTCCGGCTGCGGCGCAAAGAGGTAATCCACCCCGCTGCGGTCGAGCAACCGCTTATCCCCCTTCAGGTCACGCGGATATTTCTTGAAATCCTCTTTCGGACCGAACTGCGTCGGATTGACAAAAACCGATGCCACTAGCACATCACCAAGTGAGCGCGCCCGGCTGAGAAGCGAAAGATGCCCCTCGTGCAAAGCGCCCATCGTTGGCACCAAAGCTATCCGTTTCCCGGCACGCTTCAACGCAAGCATCCGGCGCTGCATCACGGCCGCGCTGCTGATCGTCTTCATCAGCTAGCCGTAGCTCTCATCTTCCCGAGGATAATTCCCCGACTTGACATCGTGCGTAAACTTGCCCGCCACCTCAGTGATCTTTCCCATCGCGTCGAAATAACGGCGCACGAATTTCGGCAGCAACTCGTCGTTGAGACCCATGATGTCATTGATCACGATGATCTGACCGTCGGTCTTACTCCCGGAACCGATCCCGATCGTCGGAATCTTCAACTCCTGTGAGATCCTCTCGGCGATATCAGATTTCATCGCCTCCAGCACGATACTGAAACAACCCGCCTCCTCCAGCGCGTGCGCTGACTCCAGCAGGTAGTTTCGTGCCGCCTCCGTCTTCCCCTGCACCCGATAGCCGCCGAATTTGTTGATCGACTGCGGGGTCAGCCCGATATGACCGAACACCGGGATCCCGCATTCCACAATCTTCTTGATCCGGGGCGCCATCTCGACACCACCCTCAATCTTCACTCCCGCGGCATTGGCCTCGCTCAGGAAGCGCATCGCGTTCCTGATCGCCTCGGCATCAGAAATCTGGTACGACCCAAATGGCATATCCCCCACCACCATCGCAGTCGCGGCTCCCCGCGCTACCGCTTCGGTATGCCGCACCATCGCATCCATACCGATCGAAAGGGTGTTCTTGTACCCGTACAAGACCATCGCCAGCGTGTCACCAACCAGGATACCATCCACGCCGGCGCCATCGATCGCCTTCGCCGTGTAGTAGTCGTAGCCCGTCACCCAGACGATCTTCTCCCCCGACTTCTTCATCTTTCCAAACGACTTTGCAGTCTTCTGCTTCTTTACCATCAAATTTACTTCGCTCCGGGTCGGGTCCAGGTTCCTGCGCAGTTACAATCCGAGCAGATCATCTCCGCGCGTGAAATAACGCGTGCCCTGTCGCATCTCTGCGATCTGATTGAAGATTTCATCGAGGTGTTCGGAATTCTCCACGAAATCCAGCCTGTCGGTCTTTATTACGAGCAATGGCGTCTTGTTGTAGTGAAAGAAATGATGATTGTAGGCATCACTCACTGCGCGCAGGTAATCGGCATCTATCTCCCGCTCGTAGGGAATGTCGCGTCGCCTGATCCGCTCAACCAGTACATCGAGCGAAGCCGTCAGGAATACCACCAGGTCAGGCTTCGGCAGCGTCTTTTCGAGCAACGCCGATACCTGCTTGTACAACGCCAGCTCTTCATCCGAAAGGTTTACGGTCGCAAACAACAAATCCTTTTCGAACGTGTAGTCCGCCACAACCTTCTTCATGAAAAGATCATACTCCAGCAGTTCCCGCTGCTGAGCATAGCGCGAGAGCAGGAAATAAAACTGCGTCTGCAACGCGTGCCGCTTCCGATCGTTGTAGAAACTCGGCAGGAACGGATTCTTGGCGGCCTCTTCCAGAATCAGGTGGCCACCAATCCGGTCGGCAAGAATCCGGCAGAATGTCGTCTTCCCTACACCAATCGGCCCGTCGACTGCTACATAGCGAAGATGGTCAAACTTGTTATCCACGGTAGACCTCTACCTTTTGTCCATCCGGTGCGATTGCTTCCAATTCACTGCGGTACGTCCTGCCGCTGCGCGGATTCACCAGGCCATTTGCGATCTCTACCAGCGGCAACAGCGCAAACCGGCGTCGATCCATCCGCGGATGCGGCAAGCTCAGGCTCTCCGTGTGCTGAATCCAGTTCCGGTAAAGCAGCAGGTCAAGATCGATCGAACGCGGTCCGTTCCGCAACTCGCGCTCCCTCCCCAGCTCCGCCTCAATCCTGTGAAACAGCTCCAGGAGTTCCGACGGCATCAGATCAGACGCTATCTCCACCACACGATTCAAAAAATCTGGCTGATCCTCCAGCTCAACAGGAGCAGTCTCGTACGTCTGCGATTGCTGCAATACGTTTATCCGCTCATGCTTCCCCATCATTTCTACCGCCAGATCAAGATTCCTCATTCGGTCCCCAATATTCGAACCAAGCGAAACAAAGATGCTTATCGGGTATTCCTTTCTCGTTCGATCTCCACCTCAATGTAGTCCAGATTTCCCGGTATCGGTGGGATCATCTTGCGCACGCGCACCACTGCCTTCCTGATTCGATCATCAGTCAAAACCTGCTGCGCGATCTCCTCAGCAATCGCCTCCAGCAGCGCATAGCGGGTACGCTCCATCAACTCTTCTATCTTTTCATATATCCTGGCATAATTTACTGTGTCAGCGAGCTTGTCACTCCTGCCCGGCTTGCTCAAATCCAGGTACAACTCGCAATCCACTTCGTAGCGACGTCCCGTCTCTTTCTCCGCAGCGCTGACTCCATGGAAACCATAGAAGCGCATATTCTGAAGCCTGATCCTGTCACTCATTCCGTCTTCCTCCTGCGCAACCGTGACTTGATCGGCGCGACATGACGGCAAAATCCGTCGACCGCCTTCTCCAGTTCCTCGCCCGTCACGTTGGCACAAAGTCGTATCCAGCCCTCCCCCTGCTCGCCGAACGACGTTCCCGGCGCTACCAGAATCCCCCGCTGCCGCAGCAGGGAGCGAGCAAAGTTCAACGCTATGCGGCGCCGATGCAACTTCACCCAGAAGTATCCGGTACCCGCTACCGGGAAATACTCCAGCGATGATTCCTTGAGCCGCTTGCTTACCACCTGAATACGTTCCCCCAATTCGGCGCGGCAACGCACAATATGCTCCTGCATCGTCGCTACCGAGGCAAAATAGCTGCTGGCAACATCAAGCATCGGCTGCAGCGGCTTCAACCCGAGCGACCGCGCCGCCTCTCCCAACGGCTGGATCAGCGATCGCCTCCCCATCAGAATCGTCAGCTTGAGGTCAGGGTTAAGGAATCCGGTGGAGAAGCTGATCATCTCCAACCCGTTGCGCAGATGCCGCCTCGTCTCGCAGTAGAGCGGCGGCCTGAAATTGCCCGCAAAGGGGAGGGCATAAGATGAGTCAACCACCAGCAGGTAATTATGTTCCGACGCATGCCGGTGTAACTTCGCCAGGAATTCCTGATCGCAAATCGTCCCGCTCGGATTGTGCGGCGAATTGACAAACACTAAGTTGAGATTCTTTCCAACAGCCTTCGCCAACTGTTCCAGGTTCGGAATGTAGTCGTTGCGCTGATATAGCGGATAATGCTCGACCCTCGCGTCGAACAACATCGCAAATTTGCGGTACGCATCATAACCGGGGTCGGGAAGATGATAGGTCGTGCTCGCGTCGGCAAAGAAGGTGGCGAGCAACAGCAGCGCCGTGCGCGCGCCGGGCAACAACAACATCTCCTTGTCCGGATGCACCTCGGCGCCATACTCGCCGGCCAAGAACGCACTCAGCGCCGCCTTGAGTTCCCTGATGGTCAACGGCACCGGATCACCGCTGCTGACCTGCAGCGGAACATGAATCGCATAGCGCCCCAGATCAGTGATCTTCTTACCGCGCCGCGACAGCGACTTCCTCAA
>JBECKX010000011.1:0-4596 GCA_040235515.1 Candidatus Zixiibacteriota bacterium | reverse complement strand
CGGCAAAACGGTCTGGAATATCAGAACCGCCCCGGTGCCGGGCGAGAGCGTAGCGTCGATCGGCAAGCTGCTGCTTACCACTTATGTATTGCCGTTCGAAATTGTCTCGGTCGTGCTGCTGGCAGCTCTGATCGGCGCAATCGTTATTGCGAGAAGGACGTGAGGTTATGGAAGTAGGATTGGTTCACTACATCTCACTGGCGGCCATCCTGTTCGCCGTAGGGTTCTTCGGCGTGCTGACGCGCCGTAATGCCGTAGGCATTCTGATGTCGATCGAACTGATGTTCAATGCCGTCAACATCAACCTGGTCGCATTCAATCGTTTTGTTACACCAACCGATTTCACCGGCCAGGTTTTCTCGGTCTTCACGATCGTGATTGCCGCCGCCGAGGTTACCGTTGGCCTGGCAATCGTGCTGCTGATATACCGGAATTTCCGGGATGTTTTCGTGGACAATATCAACCTGATGAAGTGGTAGGATGAGGATTGAGAGACTGAACCATGCGTGAATTTTCCTGGATCATACCTGCGTTACCGCTGCTGAGCTTCATCCTGATCATCTTTTTCACGCGTGAAAATCGCAAGTTGTCCTCTGGCATTTCGATCGCGTCCATCGTGATCGGCTTTGTTTACGCAGTTGCGCTCCTGCTGCGGCAAATCGGAGATAACACACCGTTCGAGATGACCTACGCCTGGGCGGTTTTCCCGACCATCACGCTCGAAGTCGGTATCTGGATCGACGCCCTCACGACGATCATGCTGGTTGTGGTGACGACCGTCTCGATGCTGGTGCAGATCTACTCGCTCGGCTATATGCATGATGATCCGCGCTACTCGCGCTACTATTCATACCTGTCGCTGTTCACCTTCTCGATGCTCGGGCTGGTGCTGGCCAACAACTTCTTCCTGATCTTTGTCTTCTGGGAACTGGTTGGCCTGACCTCATACCTCTTGATCGGGTTCTTCTTCGAAAAGAAATCAGCCGCCGACGCCGGCAAGAAAGCATTCATCACGACCCGCATCGGCGACTTCGGTTTCATGATCGGTGTCATCCTGGTCGCGGCCTATATGGGCACGCTGAACTACCAGGAGGTATTCCACGGTGCCGCCAACGGCATGATACCACCGGCGATCCTGACTATTGCCGCCATCGGTATTTTCTGTGGTGCGGTCGGCAAGTCGGCTCAGTTCCCGCTCCACGTCTGGCTACCGGACGCCATGGAGGGCCCGACACCGGTGTCGGCGCTCATCCATGCGGCAACGATGGTGGCTGCCGGTGTTTATCTCGTAGCGCGTTCGATGGAGCTCTACATGCACAGCGAGACTGCGGCGATGGTGGTGGCGATCATCGGTATCATCACCTCGCTACTCGCAGCCTCGATAGCACTGGTGCAAAACGACATCAAGCGCATTCTGGCCTACTCCACAGTCAGCCAGCTCGGCTATATGATCATGGCGCTGGGTCTCAGCTCATTCACCGCCGGTACGCTGCACCTGATGACCCACGCGTTCTTCAAAGCTTGCTTGTTCCTTTGTTCCGGTTCGGTGATTCATGCCGTGCACACGCAGAATGTCCAGAGCATGGGTGGACTGCGTCATAAAATGCCGATTACCTACGCCACCATGCTGATCGCGACCCTCTCGATCGCGGGCATATTCCCATTTTCCGGCTTCTGGTCAAAGGATGAAATCGTCGCCTCAACGGTGGGGCATCCGATCTTCAATGTCCTGACCCTGCTGGTTGCGTTCATGACGGCATTCTATATGTTCCGCCTGATCTTCCTGACTTTCCATGGCAAACCGCGCGACGAGCACGCTTACGAGCATGCGCACGAGTCACCGAAGTCTATGACTTTCCCGTTGATCGTGCTGGCGATTCTCTCGATCTGTGCGGGCTGGGTTGCGATCCCGTGGCTGGAGCACGGCTATTCGATGTTCGCCTACCACCACGAGCCGCACCACGCGCACGCACATTGGGATATCATGATAATCTCCACGCTGGTTGCGGTTGCTGGTATCGGGCTGGCCTGGTTGATGTATATCAAGGGCGCGATTTCGCCGCAGAAGCTGGGTCAGCGCTTCAAGGCGCTTTACACCCTGCTGCTCAATAAGTGGTACTTCGATGAAATCTATGATGCCGCCGTTATCAAGCCGGTGCTTGCCTTTACGCGTGGTCTCTGGACCTTCGACGGAGGCGTGATCGACTGGATCGTCAACGCGTTCGGTCGATTCACCGTCTGGCTGGCGAAGGTCAAGCAGTGGTTTGACCAGCACATCGTCGATGGCGCGGTAAACGGCATAGGCTACACGATTTGGGGCTTTGGGGCCATAATCAGACAGGTGCAAACCGGCAAGGTACAGTTCTACGGGTTTGCGATAGTCTTTGGGTTGGTAGTGATACTCTTAGCGAGGGTGATATAGACCGGCAAGAGTGAACTGGATGCGAGACATGACTTCGAGTTATCTAGTCTGCAGTCTGCAGGAGTTGTTGATATGGAATTTCCAATTTTAAGTGTAATGATCTTCACACCGCTTCTCGGCATGATCATCGTAATGATGATCAATAAGGAGAAGCACAACCTGATCAAGTGGACTTCGACGCTGATCAGCGTTTTGCCGCTGATTCTCTCTCTTATCATCCTGTTCCAGTACGACTCCTCGACCGCCGAGATGCAGTTCGTTGAGAAGAGTTCATGGATACCGTCATTGTCGATTCAGTATTTTCTCGGAGTTGACGGGCTATCGGTGCCGATGCTGTTCCTGACGGCGTTGCTCTCCACGATTTCGCTGATCGTTTCCTTCCATATACAGAAACGCGTGAAGGAATACTTCGCTTTCTTCCTGCTGTTGGAAGCTGGAATGATGGGTGTCTTCTGTGCACTCGACTTCTTCCTCTTCTACATCTTCTGGGAAGTGATGCTCGTGCCGATGTACTTCCTGATCGGTGTCTGGGGGGGACCGCGCAAGGAGTACGCAGCGATCAAGTTCTTCCTCTACACGCTCTTTGGTTCGATTTTCATGCTGGTCGGAATCCTGGTGCTCTACCTCAAGACCGGCACGCTCGATATGCTGGAGTTGATTGAATTGGGACCGACCTACAGCCACGCGATGCAGAATTGGATCTGGGTGGCGTTCTTCCTCGCCTTCGCGATCAAGGTCCCGATCTTCCCGTTCCACACCTGGTTGCCCGACGCGCACGTTGAGGCGCCTACGGCGGTTTCGATCATCCTTGCCGGCGTGTTGCTGAAGATGGGAACGTACGGGTTCCTGAGAATCAGCTATCCGATGTTGCCGCACGGCACTCAGTTCTTTGCCTATCCATTCGCGATCCTGGGGGTGATCGGGATCATCTACGGCGCGCTGGTTTCGATGGCGCAGAAGGATCTCAAGAAGCTGGTGGCTTACTCCTCGGTGTCGCACATGGGCTACTGTGTGCTCGGCATGGGGGTATTCTTCATAAACTCCGAGGGTGCTGCGCATATCACCGGTTTGGCCGGTTGTATCTTCCAGATGTTCAGCCACGGCCTGATCACGGGCGCACTCTTCTTGCTGGTTGGCGTACTCTACGATCGTGCCCACACCAGGGAGATCGCCGCATTCGGCGGGCTGGGCGCCAAACTGCCGGTCTACACGGCTCTCATGACCGCCTTCGCGATGGCCTCACTCGGACTGCCGGGTATGTCGGGCTTCGTGGCGGAATTCATGGTCTTCGTCGGCGCTTTTGCGTCCCCCGATTTCCAGGTGATGACCGGAATCGCCGTAATCGGTGTAGTGTTGACCGCCGGCTATATCCTGCGCATGGTGCAGCGGGTGTTCCTCGGTGAATTCAACGTGAAGTGGAAAGATCTCACCGAGATCAATGGCCGCGAAATCTTTGCAGTGGCTCCGCTCCTGATTCTGACCCTGGCTCTCGGTGTCTACCCGAAGCCGCTGGTGAATATGATTTCGGCCACGCTCGAAAATATCGTCTATCTGGTGATGAGGTAATACGATGCCGAACCTCAGCTTGATGATACCGGAATTCATCCTTTTCGGGTGGTCGCTCGTCGTCCTGATTGCGGGACTACTGCGTGGCGACCGTAAAGATGATTTCCTGCTTTACCTCTCGTTGTTGGGTATCCTCTTAACCGGCGCGGCGATTCCGCTCACCGGGTATGGTGTGACCCTCGGCGGCACCTTCTTCGTAGACAAGTTCTCGGTGCTATTCAAGCTGATTTTCCTCGGGGCGGCGTTCTTCGGTGTGGCATCCTCCTCAAGCTTCATGAAGAAGCTCGATCGCGACCATGCCGAATACTTCGGCCTGGTGCTGATGTCGACCGTTGGCATGATGTTCCTGGTATCCACCGGCGAACTGATCACGCTTTACGTTTCGTTGGAGTTGACCACGATCCCGCTATTCGTGCTGGCGGCGTTTCAGAAGGACAAGCTGAAATCGAGCGAGTCGGGATTGAAGTATCTGATACTCGGCGCAGTATCCTCGGCGATCCTGCTGTATGGAATCTCGCTGATCTACGGGCTTACCGGTACGACCTTCATGACGGTGGCGATCAACCGCCTGTTGCAGCAGTCGATTGGCATGCTCTCCACATCGGGAC
>JBECKX010000217.1:0-41788 GCA_040235515.1 Candidatus Zixiibacteriota bacterium | reverse complement strand
TCCTCAATCTCCTCAAGAAGTGTCAAATATATCTCGGACGCAGACCAAAGCGGGAACGTAAGGTAGCGAAAACGCCCCTTGTCGAGTTTAGTGATTCGCGCGCCAATGCGAGTCTGTTCAATTCCAGATGAATCAACTATGACTATCGCACCATCAGTTCTCCGCACCGATACTGCCTTCCCGCACTTCGGAGAGGGAGTCACTTGCATCTGCGGCTTAAGATGAGAGAACCTCTTTTCGCAGTCGACGAGCTGGCTCGTATCTGCAGACGCAGCTCTTGGTTGACCATCCTCCAAGCTGTAATACTGCTCACGGACCCCCATCAATCACGCGAAAGAAACCAATGTCTCCACTAGGCAACTTCTTCCAAGGTGTTATATAGGTTCGGGGCATGAACGCCGTGTCACGGGATATCTCTGTCAGCTCTCCCGAAAGAGATAAGATGCTATTGATGCCTATTGGAAATTGATTTTTGGGTTTGTTAGATTTCGTATACTCTTTGAAATAGACTGCGAGAGTATCCTCGTTATACCAGTAGTAGTGCCACGGTGCAGGGCTGCGAACGGAACAGATTTTCGATGGTGGGTCTACTCGATAGATATCGAAGCCTCCCTCCGTTACGATCGAAATCTGATTCCCGGAGGGTGACCATTTCGGATTGGTGCCATAGCCCAGAAAAACAGGTTCAGCCGCCGATGCAATCCCCGTGGCACATGCAACGAATCCGACGACGATCCAAAATGTGCGTAACCAACGTAGCTTCATGAGATATCTCCCCCCCTTCTGGCCCGTCCGCTCCCGCTCATGACAGCGAAGCAGCGGATACCCCCAGAATCTGAGATTAGTTTATGGCAAACATTCTCTATGTGGATAATAACGTCGATATTACGGTTTTGTGCAATAGCAAAATCAGGCGAGCTGAACGGCCGGGTCGCCGATAATCGTCATAACGTCGGAGTCCTGGCAATATGCATCTCTCCTGGAGGATCCCACAGCAAGCTGTGGGCGACCCACCTTTTCAACAATTCTCACATTTCCCCTAAAAATCTCTTGACATTTTTCCGATAAATAGGATATTCGCATGTGATTAGTTTAGAGGAGAGAAGATGATCTCGAAATCAGCCATGCACGCCCTGACAGCGCTTACCCTTTTATCCAAACTCAGCGAGGGCGAATACGCCGGTGCCGCAGCAATCGCCAAAGAAATCAAGGCGCCACAGAACTACCTGGGGAAGTTACTGCAACAGCTTGCAAATGAGGGGATTGTCACCTCCCAAAAAGGCTACGGCGGCGGGTTCCGGCTGGCGCGGGCGGCGGACAAGATAGCGCTATACGAGATCGTCGACCAGATCGATAATGTCAGCCGCTGGGGGAGTTGCTTTCTAACCCACGGCAATTGCTCCGACAAGAGACCCTGCGCGGTACATGACCGCTGGTCTAGGGTGCGCGAGGAGTATCTCGACTTCCTCAAGTCAACCTCAATCGCTGACCTCGCCAGCAAGAGGGTGCGCGTATGAGTCCCTTTTTTTCAAACATAATCAGACAATCACATGCGATTACAGCTATAAAACAAGATGTATCATATATCATTTAGAAATCTCAATTTATATGGAAGGAGTCCAGCAATGCAACTCACTGACATTCTGAAGACCGAACACCGGGTGATCGAAATCGTGATCGCCTGCCTTGAACGCATCGCCGGCGAAGCTTCGCAGTCGGGAAAGCTGAACCGTGATGCAGCCGAGAAGGTAATCGACTTCATCCGTAACTTCGCCGACCGCTGCCACCACGGCAAAGAGGAAGACCATCTCTTCACTTCTCTCGAGTCTGCCGGCATGCCGACCGAGGGTGGACCGGTTGGGGTGATGCTGCGCGAGCACCAAATGGGGCGCGAGTTCGTCAGGCAGATGTCCGAAGCTATCCCTGCCGCCGGAGAGGGCATCTCCGAGGCAGTCAAAGCGTATGCAACGGCTGCGATGGGGTACGCCGCCCTATTGCGTGCACATATCCAGAAAGAGGACAATATTCTGTTCCCCGCCGCGGAAAACCTGCTCTCTCAATCGGAGCTGGATGCGCTACGCGTCCAGTTCGACCTGACCGAGCGCGAGCACATGGGCGAGGGTACCCACGAGCGTTACCTCGCACTGGCACGTGATCTCGCCATCGAGTATGGCGTGCCGCATCAGCAGCTTGAAAAGCTCTTGGGCCAGGGAAGCTGCTGCTGCTCACACGAAGCTAAAGGATAAGGCTGAAGATGGATTGGGACCTGGGGAGTCGATTGGATAAATCTACACGCCTCTTGGGAGTAGAATCATGAGAAAGTACTGGATTGCTTTTTGGTCGGTCATAATCGTCTCGTTCACGATTCTTGGCTGGCAGGGATTTGAGATCTGGCAACAGAAACCGCCGATACCTGAGCAGGTAGTTACCGAGTCGGGACAGGTACTGATTGGACCTGACGGCGTCAACGCCGGACAACGCGTCTGGCGCGCTATGGGTGGCATGGAGGTCGGCTCCGTCTGGGGTCATGGCTCCTACGTCGCCCCCGACTGGACCGCAGATTGGTTGCACCGCGAGTGCGTTTACATCCTTAACAGTTGGGCGCAGTCGGAACATGGCACTGCTTACGATGACCTTGATGTGGAAACGCAGGCGGCTCTGCAAGCTCGCCTCACTAAGATGATGCGTACGAACAGTTACGATGCCGCAACCGGCACTTTGACCATTCCTGACATTCGCGCGGAGGCGTTTGCTGCCAACTATGAGCATTACAGCGAAGTCTTCCTGAACGGCAATGAACGTTACGCCATCCCGGCCAATTCGGTTCAAAGCGCCGAGGATATGCGCAAGCTCTCCAATTTCTTTTTCTGGAGTGCCTGGGCAGCCGGTACCAACCGACCGGGCTCGAAGATCACCTACACCAACAACTGGCCCCATGAGCCATTGATCGACAATAAGCCGACCAGCGACACGATCATCTGGACCGGATTTTCAATCATCATGTTGCTGGCTGGAATCGGATTGCTGGTGTGGTGGCACGCATCACAACAGAAAGAGCCGCTTGCCGAGAAGCTCCCGGAACAAGACCCGCTTATGTCGTTCAAACCGACACCGTCGCAGAAAGCAATTATCAAGTACTTCTGGGTGGTGGCAGGGTTGTTCCTGCTGCAGATGGTGATGGGGGTAATCTCGGCGCACTATGGCGTCGAGGGAGAAGGCTTCTACGGCATTCCGCTGGCGGAATATCTCCCCTACGTCGTCACCCGCACCTGGCATACACAGCTTGGCATCTTCTGGATCGCCACTGCCTGGCTGGCGGCGGGGCTTTACATCGGGCCGGCGGTCTGCGGTTTTGAACCGAAGTGGCAACGACTCGGGGTTAATGTGCTGTTTGGCGCACTGATCGTAGTCGTGCTTGGCTCAATGATAGGCGAACTGCTGAGCGTCAAGGGTGTGCTCACCGGTGACCAGTGGTTTTACTTCGGCCATCAGGGGTACGAGTATATCGACCTGGGACGAGTCTGGCAGATTGGATTGTTTATCGGCTTGATGCTCTGGCTCTTCCTCGTTGGTCGTTGCATCAAAGCCGCCATCAACAAGGGTGGCGAACAGAAACCGATGATGGTTATGTTCCTGGTCGCGTCGGTGGCAATCGGAGCGTTCTATGCAGCCGGGTTGATGTGGGGCAAAAACACGCACCTCGCGATTGCAGAGTACTGGCGCTGGTGGGTAATTCACCTCTGGGTGGAGGGCTTCTTCGAAGTCTTCGCGACGGTCGTGATTGCTTTCCTCTTCGCGCGGCTTTCGCTGATCAGGCTCAAGACCGCCAACGCCTCGGTGATCTTGTCGACGACGATCTTCCTTACCGGCGGAATTATCGGCACACTGCATCATCTCTACTTCGCGGGCACCCCCACCTCGGTGATGGCGTTGGGGGCAGTCTTCAGTGCACTCGAAGTCGTCCCGTTGACCCTGATCGGATTCGAAGCGTGGGATAACATCAAAATTGCCCGCTCGACACCCTGGGTAGCGCGCTACAAATGGCCCATCTATTTCTTCGTGGCGGTGGCATTCTGGAATATGGTTGGCGCGGGCTTATTCGGCTTCATGATCAACCCGCCGATCGCGCTCTACTATATGCAGGGCCTCAACACGACGCCGGTTCATGGCCATACTGCGCTCTTTGGTGTGTATGGAATGCTGGGGATCGGCCTGATGCTCTTCTGCCTGCGTGTGATGTATGTCCGCCGTGACTGGAAAGATAAGTGGCTGAAGTTCGCGTTTTGGACAATTAACATCGGCCTGGCTGCGATGGTGCTGATCAGCCTGCTGCCGATCGGGTTTATGCAAACCTGGGAATCGGTGCAGTCCGGCTACTGGTCAGCCCGCTCGGCAGACTTCCTGTACAGCCAGGCAATCACCATCTTCAAGTGGTTGCGCGCGCCGGGCGACACGATTTTCGCGATTGGGATTCTGGCGCTGGTGCTCTTTATTTTCGGGCTCGCAACTGGTCATTCGCTGAAATCGAAGGGACCTGACAGCCTCGAACCGACGGAGCAACCACGATCACCCGTGACCGGGGTGGGACACTAACAGCCAATCACCTCCCTGCGCTGTAGCCGCAGGTCGCGACTGGAGTCGCTCCTACAAGCATGAGAAAGTGAAGACCATTCTCTCGTAGGAGCGGCTTCAGCCGCGAGTTAGTCTGGTTGCCTTCAATCGGCTCAGCAGAATTGCGCGATTTCACCAACTACAAATCCCTTTGAAAATCCTCCCCGAATCCGATAACTTCTCTATAGCCAACGAAGAAATGGCACTCAAAGAAATCGGGACCAATGTCACGCCTTCAATTTGACCTGCAGCCGGGGCGCACGCTCGGGCAAAACTATACGATAGTCAGCTATCTCGGTGGCGGCTGGGAGGGAGAGGTCTACAAGATCGAGGAGAAACGCACCGGTATCGTGCGCGCCGCCAAGCTCTTTTACAGCCGTGGCGGTGTCGGCGAGCGGGCACTCTTGCGCTACGCCAAGAAGCTTTACAACCTCCACACCTGTCCCATCGTCATCAAGTATCACCATCGCGACACGACACAAATTCGCGGTCGGCAGGTAGAATTCCTGGTGTCGGACTTGATCGATGGCGAAATGCTCTCGACATTTCTCAAGCAGCAGCGCGGCAACCGACTGTCAACATTTGAGGCTCTCCATCTCTTCTATTCGCTGGTTGTCGGTGTCGAGCAGATACATTTTCAGGGTGAGTACCATGGCGACATTCACTCGGACAACATCATGGTGAAACGTCACGGGTTGGGATTCGATGTCCGCCTGCTTGATTTCTTTGACCTGGGCAGGCCATCACGGCTGAAGATGCAGCGCGATGTGCTCTTCCTGGTTGATGTGCTTTATGAAATCATCGGGGGCGCCAACGGCTACCGTCATACGGATGAAGTCGTCAGGCAGATCATCTGCGGCCGCAAACATTCGCTGATCCTGAAGAAGTTCAGCAGTGCGGGCGACCTGCGGCTGGCGCTCGAAAACCTCGACTGGTCAACGGTGTAGTCGCCTCTATAGCCCCAGGAACTTGATCGCCATCCCACTGGCCGCAATCGCCAACCCGGCGGCAGCGTGCGAGTAGCGCTCCAGTTTTCCCAGTGGCACGAAGTTAACTCCGTACGATAGCAGGATCACCACAGCAGTCATCGTCCCGATTGTGATCAGCGCAAAGGCGAGCGTGACAACGACAATCCCGCTCAGGCTTGCATGGGCTGCGGGATACATCAGGATCGGGATCAACGGCTCGCAGGGCCCCAGTACAAAGACGACAAAAAGCACCCAGGGAGTGATCGAGATCTGCTCGGTTTGGTTATGGCTGTGCGGTTCTGATTTGTCATGCGAGTGAAAGTGCGTCACTCCCGCCAGCTTGCCTGTCAAATGGGTGTGCGCATGTCCCTGCTTGAGGATTGCACGTCGGATTCCCCAGGCGGCATACGCCAGGCCGAACGCGATCAACGCCCAGGCGGCCAGATCACCGCGGACAGCTTCGATTGACTCCAGATTCCCTACGGCGATTCCGAACCCCACACCGACCGCACCTATAACGACACTACTCAGGACGTGCCCCAAACCGCAGAGGATCGTTACCATAACTGTGCGGGCGATGCTCCAATTGCGGGCGCGTGAAATGACTATGAAGGGGAGGTAGTGGTCAGGTCCCAAAATGGTGTGGAAAAAGCCGATTGAAGCGGCGGTTATTACCAGGACTCCGATTTCACTCGTCATACTAACGACTCACACTCTCGACCTTTGATAACTAATCGCTCAACAAGAAAACTTATCTCTACTATAGCGATTCCACAGCAACTACGACAGCGGAAATCAGCCCCGCGATCGCCGTGGCGCTTCCCGGCCAGTCACGAAATTGAACTCCCGTGTAGAACGCCGAGGCGCGCCTGCCCTCCGGGTAGGCCTGGGTATAACTTTCCAGTTGGAAAATGAACTGCCAGCAATCACGCTGGCTGAGGGCGAAGGTTCCTACCAGCCATTCCTTGCGATCAAGAACTTCCAGGAAGTCATCCTGCGCGACCGGTGTGAAGATGCCGGCAGACAGGTCGATCGAGGCGCCCTCTCCCTCCCAGAAACGGTAGTGTACTTTGCCGCCAATTCGATTGCGATACTCCTCAACGACGCCTGCCGCGGTCACCCCTACGGCGGACTTGCCAGAGAGATTGTACATGAGGCCAAGTTCGCCCTGCAGCGCACCGGGGAAACCGAAGTCATCTCCGTGGAACATCACGCCGTTGTGCAACGTCACGCTCTCGGTGGAATGGGAATTGACCACTCTTGCGAGGAGGGCTACTTCGGCCACGATGAAGCTGCCACACTCGGCGCGGGGAGCACCGGGGAGGCAGAGCTGCCGTACCGACTCCGCAGATAAAGCGAGTGGTCCACCTGACTGGTCGGCGAACAACTGCGGTGTGATCAGCGGCAGCAGGAGCATGATGATGATGATACCGGCTGCGGTACGGAAGAGAGAGTTGATCGAGTACTTCATTTAATTACACTTCCCCAGATGAGTAACTAAGGGGCTGGCGAGGGCATTGTCAACGCTATTTGCCCGCATTTGGAGAGAGGAAGAAGTTACAACGGATAGACGGCGCGCAGTCGCTGAATCGATCGGAATTGAAGAACTGGGAGAATTGGAGGAACTGGAGGAACGAAGCTACGTCAGGCGTGCTTGCCTTCAGTGCGATCAGAAACGGCGAGCGAGATCACTTCAGAAAGCTCACGGTATCCGAATGGTTTGGAGATCATGCCGCAAAAACCGTGGTCACGGTACTCACTCAGCACAGGGTCATTCGAGTAACCACTCATCACGATTGCACGAACGTCGGGGTCGATCGCTTTAAGTTCATGCAATGTCGCCTCTCCACCCCTGCTGCCGGGAATGGTGAGATCGAGAAGCACCGCCTTGAATTCCCCGCCACTATCGATTTCACGCTGATATTCCCGAATCGCCTCCTCGCAGTTCACGGCCTCGACGACTTCAAAGCCAAGTTTCTGGAGAGAGAGGCGCGTGACATCCCGAACCGTCTGCTCATCATCCATGATCAGGATCTTGCCACACTCGCTGGTTTTCTTCGGCTCGACACTCTCAATCGGTGCGGCATTCCTCGCAACCGGGAGATAAATCGAGAACGTACTGCCGCGACCGATGCTCGAGGTCGCCCTGATCTGTCCATTATGCTTCTTGATAATCGAATAGCTCGTGGACAAGCCAAGTCCGCTTCCCGTATCCTTGGTCGAGAAGAATGGATCGAACACCTTGGGCAGGTAGTCCGCCGGAATACCGACACCTTCGTCCGCGATATCGATTTTCACATAGTCGCCGGGCTGGACGCCGGATTCCGACTCATCCTCGATTCGCAGATTGCTCAGATCGATCCTGATCGTACCGCCCTTCGGCATCGCCTGATCCGCATTGATTACCAAATTATGGATTACCTGGACAAACTGTCCTTCATCGATATTCACATACTCGAGATCAGGCTCGATCCTGAATTCACATTTCACATCAGATCCATGCAGCGCAAACAGTGCCGCTTCCTGCACCACTTCATCGATCGGCATGGTCTTGGTAACGGGGGTACCGCCTTTGGAGAAGGTCAACAACCGCTTGGTCAACTTCTGTGCCCGCAGCGCCGACTGTTCCGCTTCGGTGATCAACTCGTACAGTTCGGAGCCTTGTTCGGCGCTCATTTCCGCCAGGCTAAGATTGCCGATGATGCCTGTCAGGATGTTGTTGAAATCATGCGCGATCCCGCCGGCGAGTAATCCGACCGATTCCAGCTTTTCAGCGTGGCTGATTTCCTCCTCAAGGAGCAATCGTTCGGTGATATCCTCGACCACCGCGATAATCTGTTCCTGGCCCTCGATGTGGGTATCGCTTGGCTTGGAGAGGGTAACAGACATGTTGCGCACACTCCCGTCAGCGCGACACAGGTTGAGTGTCATCTGGGCGCGTGACTTCAGGGTGCCATCGATCAAGTCAGCGAGCCGGGAATTGAATGTTTCCCGGTGCTCCGGCTGGAGGAATGACTGGAATCCCCGCTGCAGCATCGCCGATTCGTCGAAGCCCGTGATTTCCGTGAAGGCCGGATTGACCGAGAGTATGTGCCCGCCATCATCGAGGCTCGCAATGCCAAGCGCGGCCGATTGAACCACGGCGCGATACTTGGCCTCGCTGTAACCGATCGCGCTCTCCGCTTCCTTGATACGAGAGATGTCGGTGTTCGATCCGATGTATCCAAGCAGTTCCTCATTGTCATCCAGTAGCGGCCTGGCTTCCCCCCATACCCATACGATGCTCCCATCAGCGTGCTGATAGCGGTACTCACCGCTCCAGTTCCGGCAATTCCTCACTGAACTGAACCAACTCTCCCGCAATGCTTCGAGGTCACGCGGATAGATCGCCTTCTCCCACCCGCAACCCATCGCTTCCTCGGTGGAGATTCCGGAAAGCCTCGCCCACTGCTCGTTGGCAAATATGATCTGGCCGTCCGGGTCAGTCAGGTAGATGCCTGTCGGTGACATATCCGTAAGGAGTTGATAGCGTTGTTCTGTTTCCTTCTGTCGAAACTCCGCCTGTTTCCGTGGAGTGATATCCTCCACAATGCCATCGACGAATTGCAGCTGGCCGTTCTTACCAAACACCGGCTGGAAGAAAATCTTGATCCAGATCTCACGCCCACTCTTGTGAAGCGCTCCGGTCTCGATACGGAATGCCTCGCGCGATTCTCTCAGTCGCTTCAGTATCTCCTCGCGCTGGTTCGGCAGCTTCAGAACTTTGTGCGGGGGCGCAGTTCTCAATTCCTCAGTGGAGTCATACCCGAAAATGTGAAGCATCGCTGCGTTGCCGCGAATAAGTTTGCCCATAGCATCGGCGCGAAATACTCCTACCGGAATGATCTCGGGGATCGAGAAACTGAAATCTTCATTCTGCTGTATGAAATCCATCTGCATCGCCGTTTCAGCCGCCGCAGACTCTCGTTTCGTTTGACTTGCCTGATTGCCCGGACTGCGTTTCCAGAGATACAGAACCGTCCCCAGAAGCGCCACCAACACTATCGCAAATAACACCACCAGAACTGGGTGCAGCGCGATCGTGGCAGTAGAGGGTGCATGAGTGAGACTGCGCCCACCGGCTCCCGCCAGGGGTGAAAACACCAATAGCAGCGCAAGGCGGAATGTTCGGCGAACACCCTGCAATGTCACGACCGCAACTGCAGGTTGCTCAGGATGATTACCTGCTCTGGTTTGAATGAATCGTCGGTAGAGTTTAAGAGACACCGTTTGCATAGTCCCACTACGTGGCGGCCAGCTGCCAGGTGAGGTATCGCTTACGAACAGCAGCTGTGACGACACTGGTTTATGAGCATTACGGGGGCCTGATCTCTTCAAATCCCCGGGGAGTTAGCCGTAACCCACCATTATACCTTTGCTTAAGCTATCGACAATTCGGTCCCATTCGTTAACTCCACGTTCGAAAGGAGTTTACGGCGTAGAATCGTCGTCAACGGCGTGGGCACGCTAATCTAAAGGCTTGTACCACGGCTTGATCGAAGTATTATTTGTGTAAACAACTCCCGCAGACCAGGGCGTTAACCGAGCCGGAGAAATGCGATATGTTACCTGTTGAGCACAAGAATCTTAGCTTAGAATTGCAGGCTGCGCTCGCGGCGTCTCGCCGGGCTGCGGAATTGGTCATGCCCTACTATACCGGGGGGGTCGAAGTCGAGTACAAGCCAGACGCGACCCCCGTAACGCGCGCAGATCGGGAAGCGGAACAGACTATCATCGAAGAGCTTACAAAACATTTCCCTGACTACGCCATCCTCGGTGAGGAGTCGGGCAGCCACGAGAAGGAGTCGCCGAAAACCTGGATCATCGATCCGATCGACGGTACCAAGAACTTCATCAGGAGAATCCCGCTCTTCGGAATCGAGATTGGGCTGCTCGACCACGATCAGTTCACGACAGGGGTTTCGAATATGCCCGCAATGAATGAGATTCTGTACGCCGCTCGTGAGGATGGAGCCTTCTGCAACGGCACAACGGCAAGAGTCAGCCGGACAGGGACTCTCAAAGAGGCCGCTATCACTTTTTCCGGCCTCAATCTCCTTCGCACGCGGGGACATGATACGGCGTTTCATGAACTCGCCGAGACCGTCTACCGTGTCCGCGGGTTTGGCGATGCCTTCTCATTCCACCTTGTCGCCACCGGTCGATTCGATGCCGTCGTGCAGTCGCGCGTCAATGTCTGGGATGTTGCGGGATTGGTGGCTATCATCCATGCGGCAGGCGGACGCTGTACCGATTGGGAAGGGCGCCCGTTCAGCAAAGAGAGCAAGAGCATTATCGCTTCGAATGGCCTGATTCACGATCAGGTGATCGCCATCCTGAACGCTCGGTCAGCTTGAGCAATTGAGAACAACTCGCGTATAACGTTTATGATGATTAACCCTCCCCACACATTCCCCGGCTTTCGTCAGGTGGCCACAGTCTGCATGCTGATAGTGCTGGTTGTGGGCTGCTCAGAGTCGACCAGCGCACCTGATGCCCAATTGGGCTTGATCAAGCTCCCTCCGGGATTCAAGATCGAACTCTTCGCCGAGGGTGTTGTCGGGGCAAGATCATTGGCCCGTGGCAGTGATGGCACAATCTTCGTCTCAACCCGTGGCGCCGGGAATGTCTACGCCGTAGTAGATCGCAACAACGACTACAGGGCGGATACGACCTACACCATCGCCTCCGGGTTGTATATGCCTAACGGGATCGCATTCCGTGATGGCAGCCTCTACGTCGCGGAAGTGAACAAGGTCTGGCGCTACGACGATATCGAGAACCACCTCGCCGATCCGCCGGAACCGGTGCTGATCAACGACGGCTTCCCTTCAGACAGCCATCATGGCTGGAAGTTTATCCGTTTTGGCCCTGATGGAAAACTCTACGTTCCGGTTGGGGCGCCCTGCAATATCTGCCTGAGTGAGGATGAGCGCTATGCCTCGATCATGCGGATGAACCCTGACGGCAGCGACCTGGAAGTGTTCGCGCATGGCATTCGAAATACGGTTGGATTCGACTGGAATCCGGAGACCGGCGTGTTATGGTTCACCGACAACGGACGTGACATGCTGGGTGACGATCTCCCTCCTGATGAGCTCAATCGCGCCCCCGAAATCGGAATGCATTTTGGCTACCCATTCTGCCACGCCGGCGAGATCGCCGATCCCGAGTTTGGCAATCAACGCCCCTGCGATGAATTCACTCCTCCGGTTCAGAAATTGGGTCCTCATGTCGCCGCCTTGGGGATGATCTTCTATACCGGACAGATGTTTCCTGAGGAGTACCGCAACCAGATTTTCATCGCCGAACATGGTTCCTGGAACCGCAGTGACCCCATCGGCTACCGCGTGACACTGGTACGCCATGAGGATGGCAAGGCTACCTCCTATGAAGTCTTCGCCGAGGGATGGTTGCAGGGCGATAAGCGCTGGGGGCGACCGGTAGACGTGATGCAGATGCCCGACGGCTCGCTGCTCGTCTCCGATGACCACGGAGATCGCATCTACCGCATTACCTATTCCAACAATTAGGGAAGGGGGCAGCACTGGCTATCCGTGAAATCCTGCAACTTGGAAACCCCGACCTTTACAGAATCTGCGAGCGGGTCCAGCAGTCGGAGGTACAATCTTTTGCAGCGGCATTCGCCGACCTTGGTGATACGATGCGTGACTTTCGCAGGCGTTACGGCGTCGGGCGTGCGATCGCCGCGCCACAGATCGGTGTCTTCAAGCGCATCATCTTCATGCAGATAGATAAGCCGCAGATCTTGATCAATCCCACGCTGTCAGACTTCAGCGAAGAGATGATCGAACTGTGGGATGATTGTATGTCGTTTCCTGATTTGCTCGTGCGTGTGCGGCGACATCGTTCGTGCAGGATCGACTGGCTGGATGAACACTGGAATCAGCATGAACGCAAGCTTGAGGGCGATCTCTCCGAACTGTTACAGCATGAAGTCGATCATCTGGATGGTATCCTCGCAGTCTCACGCGCGATAGATGAACGCTCGTTTGCTCTGCGCAGTCAGAAAAACCACTTGTAATCCGCCCCTTCCTCTGTCATAATTGACAAAAGCATCATTTATTGAAAGTATCTGAAGGCGTCCGCCATGAATGGAGTATGGGGATGAACCCTCGAAGAGGACCGCTTGCAGCAGGTGCTACCCTGCTTCTGACAATTCTCTTCATCTGCACAAATCCAGAATCATTGCCTGCGCAATACCTGTTGAAAGAGACTCCTGATACGTTGATCTGCGGTTGCAGCTATCTTGAGAGGGTTTCTGCGGAGGGGGACAGCGTGGTCGTGCTGCCGATTGAACTTAGAGCCCACATGTATCCAAGAGCGGTAAACTTCAGTATCATCTACAGCCCGACATATTTCGAGTACAGCGAATTCAGCGTCGAACTGTGCAACGGGTATGGCAGCCTCGAGCGAGACACAATTCTGACCCCTTCCCTGGCGGCTGCCCACCTGGGGGTTGATTTCGTCGATGCTACCTGGGGTAAAGATGGTGACATCCCACCGCTCACAGAGATCACCATTTCCGTCAGGTTCAGGGTTTTGGCGGCAGAAACAGATCTGACTGCGGGTGTCCCGCCGCGCTTTGGAGATTTCTCACCGCCCTGCACATTCGCCCTGTTACGCTTCGGCAACGAGGCCGGCAAGATGGCGATCAGGAATTGCACGAATGATTCGGCAGAATAGATTCGGTAGAGTAAATTCCGCAGAACAGATTACCACAGAGATCGCCCATACCTTTTTCGAACCATCCACCTTTCCGATTGTTATATCAATATTGGTGGCTATATTGCCGCCCAATGAATTCGGAAAGGCAGATATGATCGACAACCGGTTCGGTCGAACAAGCTAATGTACCCTGAGATTATCAAGATCGGTCCCTTCGCCCTGCGTAGCTTCGGACTGATGCTGGCGATATCGTTCTTTGTCGGCATCATGTATATCCGCTGGCGCGCTTCAAGAGAAGGGGTGGGCCAGAATTTTATTCTCAACCTGGCGTTTATCATCATTTTCTCAGGTATCTTCGGCGCCCGCACCTTCTACGTGTTGTTCCACCTTTCCGATTTTTGGCCGCAGCTCTGGAATGCCTACAATCCCTTCCATGACACCGGCGAGTTCGGAATAGCCGGACTGAATCTCTACGGCGGCGTCGTGTTCGCCATCGTGGCAACCTTGATCTATGTCCGCATCAAGAAGCAATCACTCTGGCAGGTCACCGACATTTTCGCACCCGCCGTAGCACTGGGTATCTTCATCAGCCGAATCGGCTGCTTCCTGAATGGTTGCTGCTATGGCATCCCCGGGCATGAATTCTTCTGCGTCAGCTTCCCCGAGGGCTCGATTCCCTATTTCCATTTCGGCAGCCAGCCGCTGCACCCGACACAACTGTATTCTTCGGCCTATGGCCTGCTGATGTTCTTCGTGCTGCATTTCTCCGACAAACATAAGCGCTTCTTCGGCGCCACCTTTGCCTACCTGCTGATGATCGAAGCTGTATTTCGTTTCCTGATCGAATATGTCCGGTACTACGAGCCGGAGATGCTCACTACTCTGTTTGGCATCCAGTTCACCTGGAATCACCTGATCGCGATCGGGCTGTTCCTCTTTGGCGTGATTCTCTATTTTACGCTGCGATCGCGCGAATCACTCAGCGTACCGGCTGACCGTTTCCACCATACTGAGATCGCCGCCGAATCTTAAAGCGGACCTTGCGAGCCCGTCAATCAGTATAACTCCGTCAGGCGCCATTCGATCGTATCGCCGGACTCCGGTATGAAACTATCGGCGGCGGCTGAAGCGGCCTCGCTGTTGACGAAGTAGAGCCAGAAGGCGGTCCGCGTCTGATCGATCTCGTCGATCGATTTGACCAGAACCCCCATACTGGAGCTGTCCGCCGTGACCCTGTGCAACTCTTGCAGTTGCTGGAGAACCGTGGATTGGCCATCCGAGATGAACCGGAATGTGTGGAGCACCTTTGGCTCTCCGGCACAACCGACCAGAAGCGCGATGAGGACTACGAAGATGACCGTTGGATTGACTCTCATGACATGGAAGAAGACTCCCTCTGTGTCCTTCCGCAACCGCTTTTTCAACTTGACCTTAGCACAGACTCTCTGTTAGTTGAGTGATTATGGCCGAGCAAGAATTCATACGCGTCGATGGTAGTTTCGGTGAGGGCGGCGGACAGATCCTCCGCACATCAATCGCACTGTCAACTTTGACCGGCAAACCGGTGGAAGTTACCAATATCCGTGCCAACAGGAAATTCCCCGGCTTGATGCCGCAGCATCTGACGGCGGTCAAAGCCTGCCTGGCGATTTGTAACGGAAACGCCGAGGGCGCGGAGATCAATTCCGAGCGTCTCCGGTTTATCCCCGGTAAAGTACGCTACGGCAAGTATAGCTTCGATGTCGCTGAGAGCAAGAAATCTGCCGGGTCGGCGACCCTCGTGCTGCAAACCGTCCTGCTGCCGCTGCTGTTCACCAAAGGCGAGTCAACCGTGATCGTCAAGGGTGGTACCCACGTGCCGTGGTCACCACCGGCCACCTATCTCAAGCAAGTGTTCCTGCCGGTACTGGGGATGCTCGGCTGTCAGACCTTCCTCAAGATTGGCCGCTGGGGCTGGTATCCTGAGGGCGGTGGAGACTTGAGCCTGCGAATCAAGCCAATTACCAAATTACGTCCGCGCCAGTTTACCGATCGGGGGAAGTTGCGGAAGATCTACGGAATCTCCGCCAGCTCGAACCTGCCCCGCAATATCGGAGACCGGCAACTGAAGGCCTCACTGCGAGCGATGAAGGCGGAGAACCTCAATGCGCGGATGCGCAGCATCGATGTTAAGGCCAACGGCAAGGGTACGATCGTTCACCTCACGGCGGAGTTTGAAAATGTCCGTGCCGGTTTCTCCTGCCTCGGCGAGAAAGGGCTCTCCGCTGAGAAGGTTGCGAATGCCGCGGTGACAGAGCTGGTCAACTATCTTGGCAAGAATGTCTGCCTCGACCACTACCTCGCCGACCAGCTTATCCCCTACGCCGCCCTCTGCGGCGAGCGCGTTGAACTCAATGTCTCCAAAATCACCGAGCATCTGCGCACCAACCTCTGGGTAACTCAAAAATTCATTCCGATCAACTACCGCCTGCGCGGTCCTAAGGATCTGCCGGGAACCCTGATTGTCGAACCGAAGCGGGAAGAAGAACAGCAACCTGCAAATCCTGAGCCTGCCGAAGCATCCTCCTGATGCCATAAAGCCTCATCAATCCCCGAATCACCCGAAGAACTCGCTTGCCAGCCGGGCTGAAGCTCGCTTGTATAAGGGGTAAACCGCGAAGGGCGTGATTAGCTTGCGAATTCCTCTCTTTACCATACTCCGGACTTTGTTGCAGCCGGTGACCCGTTTTGTCGTAGTGGTTGTTGTCGCAGTGACCGTCGCAGTGACCGTCGCCGTGACCGTCGCCGTTACCGCCAACGAAGTGGTCGCGCGCAGTGTGCTGGAGTACGATGCCGAATTCCTCAGGTTGCGCGATCAGCGCCTCTACCTTTGGGTCGAGGGCAGCTACTTCATCGACTCCAACTTTGTGATCAGCATTCAGCGGGGCGGCGAAGTGCTCGATCAAGTCGCCATTGCCGACAACGCCGGCGCCGTCGTGGTTTCCGGACGACTACCCGACTATCTCGTTACTATACTCTCGCTTGATTCCAACCGCTGCAGATTCACGGTACGTTTTCCTACGGAGCGGCTCGTAGACACCCTCTACGTTGGCGTGCCACGTGATCTCGATATGCAACCCTACTCCATTTTCTCCGGCGGCTTCGGCGCCTACTTGAATTCACTCGACACGACTGGAGCATCACTCATCCATTATCAACCGATCTACTATGACAGCGATCGGGATGCCGAAATCGAACTCTCGATCGGTGCAGTTGATCTGCTGCTTTGGCCCGAACTTGATGCCGTGACACTGGATGGTGGTGATGCCAACTTATTCCGCAGCGCTGATTTTGTCGAGTTCGCGCTGCTCAGTAACTTTGGGCCGGATGACTTGAGGGCCACAGCGCTTAACTACGCATTGCGGGGTGTGTTGAATCGTGCCGATCCCGCGCTCCCTCTATCCTGTTTGCTCACCGAAGCTGACTTCGTCACGCAATTCCCCCGCAACAGCGAGAACGCAAAGCTGCTTTATCAGCAGTTGCGACTCGACAGACGTATCGCATCGGTGATGATGACCCGCGCGAATCTGTATTCCGGTACCAGCGAACTGCTCAAGAGTCAGGTCGCTCAGTGCGGTGGCCGATTGGAATTGGTGGAAAAGACGGCGAACGACTCGATTGCTGGCGGCCAACTCTTCCTGACCAGTATCTTTCAACCGGGAGCCGTCGCCGATTCGGCCCTGCGCCTGGTATCGCTTCAGTGGGTGCTCTCGATAGCCGATGCACTCTCGCATTTGAATATGATTCGACCGCTGCAGAACGAGTGCCCCTTCAGGGAATCCATCACGATGGTCGATGTTGACTGCTTCTCGAGATACTTCTGCCACACCGGTCAGGTAATCCCTCTTGGTCGCGAACGGCTTCTGTTTCGCACCGGAAGAGCCACGCAGCACTTCTCACGCAAGAACGAGATTTATCAAATTGGCGATTTTTACCGATTCAAAGAATCTGTGTCGATCCGAAAGAAGTAGGCTTGAAACTCTCGATTAGAATCATAACCGGGTTCCTGATCGCCACGGTCATACCGCTGGCACTGATGGTGGTGCTGGTGTTGATGTATGTCAACAGCAGCGCGGAATCGGTCTATATCGACCGCTCGGACATCGCGGTGCGATCCTTTCGGTATTTTTACGATGAGCGCGTCAACCGCCTTGAGCAGTCGGCCGCTGCACTCGCCAACGAGAAACGTTTCCTGATCAATCTGCTCGACTTGCCGCGCAAGGAGACCGAATTCAAGCAGCAGCTTGAGGAAGCCGTGGCAACCGATGAATTCGGCTTTGCCCTGGTTCGCCTCGATCAGCCGCCCGCCTTGTTGAAATCGTATCAGGAAGGGCTCGGACGATTGCTCGATCAGGTTCATTACAATGTCATTCCCGACCTTGCGGGCAGCAGCAGCAGCGGGATGTTGCAGTTGAATCCGCAGGCGCCATCGGCGCTTGCTGTAGTGTCGATTTCGCCCGTCTTTCACCGCTCAGAGATCAAGGCAGAAGTGATTGTCGGTAGCCTGCTCAGTGATCTGATAGCCGCTTACCCGCTGGAGCTATCGAACTTAAGCGCTCTGGCGGTTCGCGCCGGTGATCGCGCGTTGATCGTCAACTCGGACGATACCCTCCTGATATCCTCCCTGTCGCGCCTTGCGCAGGTGCAGAATGAAAAAACCTACTGGCAGGCGAACATCCTCGACCATAGCTACTTCGTACGAGAGATGGACCTGACCGGGATCGACGGTACCAGGGTGGGCTCATTGATGTACATCTTCGATCAACAGCAGCTCCTCGTTACGAAGCGAGAACTGTTCAAGACGATTGCTTTGCTCGGGGCAGTCACCATACTACTCTCATTGTTGCTCGGGTTCTTCTACCAGCGATCGCTTTCTAAGCCGGTAGCCGAGATGGCTACAGCCGCGCGCAAGCTGGCGGCCGGGCAGACGACAGGTCGATCGATCTACCTGCGAGATGATGAGATCGGCGACATCGTCACCGGATTAAACTACCTGGCCGATGATCTTCAGGAGACACAGGAGAAGTTACGGCGCAGCGAGCAGGTGGCTGCGTGGCAGATGTTCGCACGTCAGACCGCACATGAAATCCGCAACTACCTGATGCCGCTGGTCACGACCACAGGTCAACTTCAGCGCTGGGTGGACACCGGCGAAATCGATTCAGATAAGCTGAAGCGGGCCGTAGAATCGCTGCAATATGAAGCTGGACGTATGCGCCAATTGATCGGCTCATTCAGCGAGTTTGCCAGACTGCCGGCGCCGAAACCTGCGCGAGTCGAGGTCAGGGAGTTACTGGAACGTGTCAAATCCACTTACAGCGAGAGAGTCGCACGTGCGGAGCTGGTGTTGAACATCGAAGGAGAGCTGCGCCCGATTCAATGTGATGCCGGCCTGATTCATCAGGTGCTGGTCAACCTGATTCGTAACGCATTTGAGGCCAGGGCGACGGTGGTGGAGCTGAAAGTGATTCAAAAACCCTCCCAGGCGGGTGACCGCGTCTACTTCGAGGTCGCCGACGATGGGGAGGGGATTCCGCCTGACAAGATCGACCGGGTTTTCACGCCGCTGTTCACAACCAAGCAGGATGGCAACGGCCTCGGGCTGGCGATTTGCCGCAGGATAATCCTCGACCATGGCGGTGACCTCTCATTCTGCAACAATCCGTCACGGGGAGCGGTTTTTACATTTTATCTTCCAGCCGATGAAAAAGCATAAGATCCTCATAGTCGACGATGACGAGCGCATCCGCGCCACACTTTCCGATTATCTGCGCGAGAGTGACTTCGATGTGGTAACCGCCGCAAACTGCGCCGATGCACGCCGTCTCAATACCGACAACATCTCGCTCGCACTACTTGACCTGCAGCTTCCGGATGGCACCGGACTTGAGTTGCTGAGCGACTTCCGCAGCCGGTTTCCGCGCCAGGGCATCGTGATGATCTCCGGGCAGGCGAGTCTGGCTGATGCGGTAACTGCCATCAAGTCGGGTGCAATGGACTTTCTGGAAAAACCACTCAGTCCCGAGAAGGTCGAACTGACGCTGCGCAACGCCCTTAAGCTTGACCGCCTCAGCAGAAAGGTCGCCAGCGGAGAGGCGGAAAGCGCTGATCGCTACCAACTGGTGGGCACTTCGGAGAAAATCAATGACGTGCGCGAACAACTGCAGGCTGTTGCCACCACCAATTCATCCGTGCTGCTGCTGGGAGAATCGGGAACCGGCAAGGAGGTGGCGGCGCGATTGATCCATCGCCACAGCCGCCGTGCAGCCGCACCGTTCATTGCGGTCAACACTGCGGCGATCCCGCGTGAACTGCTCGAATCGGAGTTGTTCGGCCACGAGAAGGGCGCGTTTACCGGCGCCACTCAACAGCGAATCGGGAAATTCGAACAGGCGGACGGCGGCACGATCTTCCTTGATGAGATCGCCGAAATGGCTCCACAGTTGCAGGCAAAGCTACTGCGTGTGCTCGAGGACCAGACGTTCGAACGCATCGGTGGCAACAGGGCGATCGACAGTGACTTCCGCTTGATCTGTGCCACCAACCGTGACATCGTGAAGCAGGTTGACGATGGCAAGTTTCGCCAGGACCTCTACTTCAGAATCAATGTTTTCTCGATCACGATGCCACCACTGCGTGAGTTGACCGATGACCTCGAGCATATCCTGTTGCATCATCTCAAGCGGCTCAGCGCGCGGATGGGCAAACCCGCACCCCGTGTCGCGGATGACCTCTTCGAGGCCCTGGAGAAATATCATTTCCCCGGCAACGTGCGAGAGCTGCGTAACATCCTGGAACGGCTCCTGATTACTCATCGCGGTGGAGAGTTGACCGCCGCAAGCCTCACCGGTCTGATGGACACCGAGGGGCAGACAGGCTTTAAGCCCCTGAAGGATGCCACTCTCGAGTTTGAGGAACGTTATATCGGGGATGTGCTGAAGCAGACTAAGGGGAATATGACCGAAGCGGCGGAGATACTTGGCCTCGATCGCAGCTACCTTTACCGCAAGATCAAATCGCTCGGTCTGGATGAACCGGAGTAGTCTCCAAGCGTACTAAACAGCGAAGCTTCGCCGGCTACCTGCAATATTGCGGTGCCGTTCCACCACCAAACACATAGTTGATGATATAAACGGCGTCTCCGATTGCGACCCCGCCGGAACAGTCAGCGTCACCGGCGCGAATTGGCTTGGGTGGTAGTCCTCCGCCAAAGATGAAGTTTATGATCCAGACTGCATCGGCAATCGTGACCACTCCGCTGCCATCGGCATCACCGGGATAGAATGAAGGCACCGCCTTCTGGCCCAGAAAGCCCCCTACCAAATCACCGCTGATTCCGATTATGGGCTGACCGAGGGATGCATCCATCACCAGATTCCCGGATGTCATCCTGGTTGCGGCGGCAGATCCGGTGCTCTCTGAAGCATAGCTTGTGTGGGGTTGCAGCAGCAGCGCAGCCACTACCGCGATTCCTAACCAGTGAAGTATTCTTCTCATGGTGTTATGCCCGCGAAACCTAGTAGGTAGTCGGGATGTAGATAGCCTGGATCGAGCCACTCGCGAAGTCAACCGGACCTGACGAACTCGCTGATGCCCGAACATTGCCATAAATCGAAATCGGTCCGCCGGTAGCGAAGGTGAAGGTCTGGATAACCGTCATCGGCAGGTTTCCTCCGATCGCGCCGGAACCGGACGACAAGCGCGCTTCAACAACCCGCCCATCGAAAGTATTCTGATTTTGCGACAACGATATCTGGGCGATCTCCCCTGTGCTAAGACTTGTGTAGCAGGTGAAAATCGCAATCACGTAGCCGGCCGCAGGCAGGTTCATCGAAACACCAAACCAGGTGACAGGGCTCGAGTTGACTGAGGTCAGCAACGGCGAATTTGCCTCTTTGACCCCCGGTTCATCGACGATTTTCTGCGCGGTAATCTGGTTGTTCGCGAAATGGCGCGCGACCAGTGAGTTGTCGGCAAGGTCGTCGCCGGAGAGGCTCAGATCCTCAATCTCGTAGCCGCTGACACTGTTGGCCTTGAGCTTGTATCCACTGATCGATGCGTTGGCGATGTGGTAATCGGAGATCACCTGCGGCTCAATTTCATTGAATCCTATTCCGGCCAACTGAATATCTGCACCGGTAATCGTGTGATCCGCAATCTGTGCACCGGTGATGGCAACACCAGAGAGGTGGACTGCCTCAATTGACCCGGTCGCCAACTTCGCTCCCGTGATCGATGAATCGGCAAGATCGGCCGAGGTCAAAGAACCATCGGTGATATCTGCACCAGTAAATGCCGTTTCGGCAAGATGTTCACTCGTTATCGAACCTGTCGCTATCTTGTCTCCTGTTATGGTTGAGTCAGCAAGGTCATCGGCGGTAAGGCTGCCATCCTCGATATTGGCGCCGGTGAATGAACTTGAGGAGAGATGCTCGCTCTGAATCGTTCCCGCGGCTATCTTGTCGCCAGTGATCACCGAGTCGGCCAGGTCCTCCGCGAGAAGTGAGCCGTCGGTGACCTCGGCGCTTCCTATCTCAACTGCGGGAAGACGGGCGGGGTCGATTACTCCTGAGACAATTTCTGAAGCATCCAGATCAAGGGGGCGATGCGCTTGTGCATCAGAGTCGTGTGCAGCGATTGCCTGCTGGAGTGAAGTCTGCACTGAAGCGGTGTCGGCGAAATACTCGGCGGGATGACCGCCAAGTGCTTCGGCATCAGCGGCAACAAAGGCATAAACGCTGGAGCCGATGAAATGGCGCGGAGTAAACTCCGGTTCAGACTCAAGTTGTACCCCCAGCCAGAGCGGAGCGGATGCAAACACGCTCTGTGCCAGTGGCACGACAGAACCCAGATTGGCATGCACCAGACCATCTGCGACATTAAGAGTCTGGCTCTCACTCCAGAGGGCCGTCCCCCCGACGGAATCAGGGTAGATCACGAACGTGAATTGGTAGGCTCCATCCGGATATGCCACACCATCCATGTCACGTAGGAAGCCCTGGTAAGTGAGTATTGGATTGATTGCCCCCCCTGCCGCAGTCATCAGCACGGTCAAAAGGAGAGCCGTGCAGACGCCGACAATAGCACTGCTCCTCACAATAACCTCCGACAGGTAGAAAAGAAATTATGTAGTATCTATTTAGGACCTTGAGTGTATGGTGACCTCAATATAATGGGGGCTTCGTAAACTCCAAGTGATTATTGGGTCAGGAATCGGTGCGCGTGACTTTTTAGCCACAGCATGTCACACTCCTGACGCTGCCCGGCAAGTTAAACCTTTGCTATCCCACAACTTAAGTTTGGGCATAGCGATTGACTCTCTTGTGATCCGAAATCAACCGGAACCCACAAAACCTCAACTACAGGAGAGGAAATCATGAGTACGAACAGAAAGAAAAAACTGACCTTTGCGGCCGGATCACTGCTCGCGTTGGCTGCCGTTATCGCCATCTTCGCCTTCAGCATCAAAACGGTCGATGATGCTGCGCTCCAATCACGTGACCAGTTGCAGCCTCAACAGGAAATCACCGCAGAAACTCCGGCAACCGCTGTCGCGGAAGATCCAGCGACTGTGGCCTATGGTCCCGATACCAATCCGATCCCCGAACCGGGCCCGTTGGTTGAGGATCAGGTTGAGCCGCAAACCGCCGAACGCTTTCCCGCCGGCGCTGCCCTGACTCTGGATGAACTCGCCATCCTTGATTCGCTACCATTCGACGATGTCCGCGCGGTCGCATTTGACAACGACCGTGTGCTCCTCGCGACCGCAGGTGGAATCGTCGAATTCTATCCTGCTGATAGTTCCTTCGCTGTCTTCAGTACTCCGCAAGACCTCAAGCACCATGACTGCTACGCCCTACTTGCAGTTGATGGAGACGTCTACGCCGGAACCGAAGCAGGCGTCTACCTGATTGAACCCACCGGTTTCGTCAAGTCGATCTGGCCCGAAATCGCTGATCAGGTCAACTCGCTCTCCCGCTTCGAGGAGAATTTCTACGTTGGCAGCAACTCCGGTCTTTTTGAAGTTTCCGCTGCTGGTGTGGTGCAGCTTCTCGCGCAGAAGCAGGTGCTCGACGCCACGCGCGACCGGTTTGCACTCTGGGCCGTGACGAGTGAGGATGGTCTCCTCTATCGTGACAGCAACGGCTGGCATGCTCGTGAACTGATGTCCGACGCTAACGCCTTCTGTGGCGCCACCACCGTTGTGTTCGCATTCGATCGGACCTGGGTCGGCACCGATCATGGTCTCTATATCTACAACGGCTACAACTGGGATATCGTCGATACCGCCGACTACCTCTTCGATCCGCACGTAACAGCGCTGGCACAGGGCAAGAGTTACATCTACATCGGCACGCGCTCCGAGGGAGTATTCGCCTACTCGCATCTCAATGGCGGAATCTGGCCGCTCGACTGGAGCGATGATCTGCCGGTGGAAGCGCTTGATATCAGCAATGGTCGTTACCTGGTTTCAGTTGCCGGTCAGGGTGCGCTTCTGAAAACCAAAGATGAAGCGGTCGACGTGATCGATTTGATCCGTCAGACGCAGGCTGTGTTGTCGGCGCTGTAAGAATTTGGCACTCAAGTCACCTTAGCCCGAACCCCTCTCTCTTCCGAGGGAGAGGGGTTCGGTAGTTAATCGAATCAAGCAGGGAGTGTAGGTCATGCCCTCTTGGGGCTTGACGGGCAGCAGCGAAAAGAAAACCGCGCCCACGACGGGTGGGCTACCTTCTCCTGATAACCTAAAGGGGGATGATCGCACCAACGCTACTGCAGGGCGAGTCAATGTGGGCCGACTCGCCCTGTGTGGTTTTCAGGTCAATCCCCGGCTGACACCTCTATTCGATTGTAACATAGCTCCAGTTTGACTATCTTTGGTATCCCGCGCACTGAACACCGCCGCAGCAAGCAGCAAAACAGTACCGCAAATGGACCTGCGTATCTCCGCAGGTCAAGAATGGAGGTAACAATGGCCGGCAATGTTGACATCATCAAATCAGGCTACGATAACTTCGCCAAGGGCGATATTCCCGCGGTCCTCGCGATACTCGATCCGAATGTCAGGTGGACCGAACCGGCAGGCCTCCCCTATCCGGGCACGTTTGTCGGTCATGCGGAAGTCGTAGACAAGGTGTTCAAGCAGGTGGCGGGTGACTGGGATGATTTTGAGATAGCACCTGATGAATTTATCGATGCGGGCGATACGGTGATCGCTGTCGGTGAAGTGAAAGGCACGGCAAAGGCAACCGGCAAGAAACTCAAGGCAGCCTATGCCCACATCTGGCGGCTGCGGGACGGCGTAGTTGTGTCGTTCGTTGAGTATGTCGACACCGCGCTGGCGCGTGAAGCGCTGGGTAAGTAAGAAACCACTGACTGAATCATGGAGAGACCATCGATGTCTGAATCACCAAAGCTTGATATCTCGACTGCAGTATCAGCAGCCATCAACAACACCGCTGAAGCCGGCAGCCTGGCATTCATGAGCGACGAGGACTTTGAGCGCTACCGTAAGCGCGTGGGCGCACTGGTCGCGACTATCAGGGAAGCCTACAATGATGGTGAGAAATATCTGAAGTAGCTAACATCACATACTCACAGCGTTGCCGCGACGGCAATACCTGTCACGATTATCGCGACCACTGCCACAGCAAGCCCGAAGTTGCCGCCGGTGCCCAGCCCAGCGTAGATGAAACTCTCGTGCTGCTGGAGAGCTGTCACGCGCTCATACTGCAGTGTGGCAATAATAATATCCCGGAAGCTAAAGGTTGCGGCAGCGAACAGCCCGAGATCATCGCTCGGGTTTTGAGCGCTGTCCTCAAGATTGGCCACCAGCGCCCCGGCATTGAAATCCACTGCATTCCTGTGTGGGAGCCAGAGTCGCATCCGCGCACTCACCCCGATACGCGGCCGAATATCCTCCAGTGCAATGAATGCCGATCCGCCCACTGCGATCCGCGGTGAAACATTGGCCATGAGTCCACCCTCAAACGATCCCATGTACCTGTCTCGGAAATCTTCCTTTCCGAGACCTGAGCCGTCAATGGCATACATCAGGCGGAAGTTTTGTACGAGATAAGTTGAAGTTTCCTGCTCTGGTGCAGGAGCAAATGAGAAACCCCTTCGGGCGTGGCTGTCATGTAGTGGGATAATCGCCGCCAGAGTGAGGATCAAGACCGAAGTCGCGTAGCGCATAGATCTTCTCCTTTCGGATGAACGATTTCGAAAGTTACCAGACTGTGGCTGGGGCGCAAGGCGTATAACAGCGAGTTATGGAACGAGGACGGCCTCGAGGAGGGATTCTACAGTTGCCCTGAACAATGCCACCATACCAGCGCCGAAGGGTGATGTCGTGTCCTCGACCAAGACAGTAAACTCAGACCCGATCAGTGCCGCGAGTGCGCCTTCCATTGCAACATCGGTCTCGAAGTTTACATACGTAGTAGTTGTGTCGAACTCGACATCGACGCTGTCGGAGTTGATAATGTTATAGGTCAGCTCGCTGCCCACCAATAATGTGTCGATCGTGAATGACCCATACCCGCCGGGGCAGATAATGATCGGCGTGGCGTCAAGTTCGAAGTTCGCTATGAGGTTGATATAGGTGGTTTGCAGGATCAATCCACCCGCGGTTGGGATGATCTCGGCATAAGCGGTATCAAATGCCAGGCTGTCGAGATAGAAATCATACTTGCATGTAACTATCCCCAGGCTTACTTCGAAATCCTCAAACACCGGGTTGGTAATGGTCTCGTTTATGTCTCCCTCTCGGATCAGGCTGTCGACGAAGTTGCTGAGACAATAATCGACCGCGATTTGCTGGCCCGATCCGTCAAGTCTGAAGACGCTGCTCCCATAAAGATTGCTGATCCCAACAGTATCGCTCTCGTCCGACTGGAGTTGAAATGTACCTGCGACGGACTCACCACTCTCGAACAGCACTGAATATGCTGCAGGGTCCCCCATTTCCACCAGATTGTTGGTCACTACAACATAGGGGCGACCATCCAGGCAATATGTGGATAACTCGATAGGAAGCATGCATGGAGCCGGACCGCCCGCAAAAATGTAGTTTATCAACCACACAGCATCTCCTATGTCGATCGTACCATTGAGGTCACAATCTCCGACACTGAGAGGCGCAGGTGCCGGGCCACCACTGAATATGTAGTTAATCAGGAAGACTGCGTCGCTGATGATCACCGACTGGTCTCCATCGGTATCGCCACAGATCGGCTCCTCGCTCTGGGAGAGTCCGGTGCCAGCAATCATGAGCATAAAAAGGAGAAATGCAGCCAGCGTCACAGACGCCGTTGAGAAACTTCGCTTCATCTTGTAAGATCCCGGTTGAGTAATCAGATCAACTTAATCTACTAAGACTATCCCCCGCGACACGCAAAAACAAGTTGTTTGTTGGGAGCTCCATCTGCGTTCAAATAGCCAACCATCTCTCGAGCGACGCATCTCTCCTTGACATACTGCGTTGTGTCGGCGATCTTCAACAGCAACTATGCAGGTAAAATCATCGCAGATTCTGGTCACCGGCGCCGCTGGCTTTATCGGCAGCCATCTGGTTGAAGCACTGATCGCCAAAGGTGCGAACGTGCGTGCATTCGTGCGTTACACTTCACGGCTCGAACGGGGTTGGCTCGACGATCTGCCTGAGGAAATCCTTAAAGACATTGAAGTGATCGCAGGTGATGTCAAGGATCCGGATGCCGTCAACAAAGCCGTGAAGGGTTGCGCTGCGGTTTTCCACCTGGCTGCACTGATTGGAATTCCCTACTCCTATATCCACCCACGCGATTATGTCGACACGAACGTGGTAGGCACGACGAACGTCTTGACGGCGGCGCGTGAGCATGGCGTGGAGCGGGTAGTGCATATCTCCACCTCGGAGGTTTACGGCACCGCGCAGTATGTGCCGATTGATGAGCAACATCCCAGGGTGGGGCAATCGCCCTATTCAGCATCAAAAATCGGCGCCGATATGCTGGCGGAGTCCTTCCATCGCAGCTTCGACTTGCCGGTGGTGACCATTCGCCCATTCAATACCTACGGTCCGCGCCAGTCATTGCGGGCGGTGATTCCGACGATCATCAATCAACTGCTGCAAACCGGAAAGCTGATGCTTGGCGCTTTGACGCCCACTCGTGATTTCACCTATGTCACCGATACCGCTGCCGGGATGATCTGCGGCATGGAATCTGATGACGCGATCGGAAAGACAATCAACCTTGGAGTCGGGAGCGAGATATCGATCGGGCAGTTGGCGGAGAAGATTGCCGGGGCGCTTGGTGTGCAGCTCGATATCAGGACCGAACAGGCCCGCTTACGGCCCGCAGATAGCGAAGTAGAACGACTACTTTCCAATAACACCCTCGCCAAAAATGTGCTTAATTGGGAACCGCAGGTCAGCCTGGACGACGGTATTAACAGGACAATCGACTGGTTCCGGGCTCACCCCGTTTCAAAACGGGTAACTGAATATATTACTTAGGATTAGCTTCGCGAACGAATCAAGAGATTATCCCTCACTGACGATACTACTGTAAGACGACATTCACGAGGGTAGAGAAATTATGAAGTATCTTGTTACCGGCGGCGCCGGATTCATAGGCTCGAACATAGTCAAGGGTCTGCTCAACGATGGTGAGCAGGTTCGCGTACTCGATAATTTTTCTACCGGCAGGCGGGAAAACCTGCGTGATGTCGCCTCAGATATCGAACTGATCGAGGGCGATATTTGTGATCTGCATACGGCGCTTGATGCCTGCTCCGGCATCGATTACGTGCTGCACCAGGCAGCACTCCCTTCGGTCAATCGCTCCGTAGAGAATCCGCTGACCTCCAATGACAAGAATATCAACGGCACACTTAATATGCTGGAGTCAGCCAAACGTCAGGGTGTGAAACGATTCGTATTCGCCTCTTCGTCCTCTGTCTATGGCGATACCCCGACTCTGCCAAAACATGAGGGAATGACGCCGGCCCCGATGTCACCCTACGCTGTGACCAAACTGACCGGCGAGTACTACCTGCGCATCTATTCATCCCTCTATGGTCTCCCGTGCGTGGCATTTCGCTATTTCAACGTGTTCGGTCCCAACCAGGACCCGAACAGCCACTACGCCGCCGTGATACCGAAGTTCATCACTGCCTTGCTCAACGATGAGCAACCTGTCTTTTTCGGTGATGGTCTCCAGTCCCGCGACTTCACCTACATCGAAAATGTCGTCACTGCCGTTACCACGGTGTGCCGCGCCAGGGAAGTGGTTACGGGCGAATTCAATCTTGCCTGCGGCGGCCAGTACACCCTCAGGGAACTCTTGAAGCAGTTAAACGCTATACTTGGGAAGAACATCGAAGCCCGCCAGGCTCCGCCGCGTGCCGGCGATATCAAGCACTCGTTTGCTGATGTTTCCAAGGTGGAGAAAGCATACGGGATCAAGCCCGTGGTGGATTTCCGTGAAGGGCTCGAAAGAACGATCAGTTACTATCAGCGGCAGCAGTTGCTCGCGAGCGGCGTAAAATCGTAGAGGCGTTTCAACCAAGTCGTGTCCAACCAAAGCGCTACCAACACTACCGAACAACATGAGGAGTATTCCGGTCAGGGCAGAATTCCGCTCTGGCAGATCCTGACGATCGGCGGAGTAATAGTCCTGATGTACCTGCCGATCCTGATCGGATTGGTTGAGGATTGGTATATCGACGACAACTACTCGCACGGCTTCCTGATCATCCCGATCTCGGCGTGGATCATCTGGCGCAAGCGTGAAGACCTCCGCAAGATCCCGATTGTGACGTGCAAATGGGGTATCCCGGTTATTATCGGCTCGCTGATCTTGTTCGTGGTTGGTACCGCCGGGGCTGAATTCTTTACGACCCGCGTCTCGATGCTTGGATTGCTGGTCGGAATCACCCTCTTTCTGGCAGGTTATCGCTTCGTACGTGAAATCTGGTTTGCGTTTTTCTTCCTGATCTTCATGATCCCGGTGCCATATATCATCTACTACACGGCCACCTTCCCGCTCCAGTTACTCGGCTCCAAAGTGGCTGCCGGCGTCCTGAGCGTGATCGGAATCCCCTACTTCCGCCAGGGCAATATCATCCACCTGCCCGACAATTATTCGCTGGAAGTGGCGGAAGCGTGCAGCGGATTGCGGTCACTGGTTACGCTGATCGCGCTGGGCGCATTGCTGGCCTACCTGACCCAAAATGTTAAGTGGAAAGCCCTGCTCCTCTTCGTAGCGGCTGTGCCGATTGCCATCGCAGCGAATATCTTCAGAATCTGCGTAACGGCGGTGGGAGCGTATGGAATCTCGCGCGAAATCGCCGAGGATTTTATTCATGAATTGAGCGGGACGATCGTCTTTTTGTTCAGTCTCGTCTGTCTGTTGATCCTCAGCTCTCTGCTCAAGGCTAACGAGCTGAAGAGTGATAACTTCAGGGGGAAAACATGAAGAAATTCATAATCGTACTTCTCCTGCTGATACCGTTCGGTGCAATGGCAACTGTGCTGCGCTATATGGTGGTCGAGCCGGATCAGCCATCCGATCTCTCGGCGATCCCGGTCAACGTCGGCAAATGGCGCGGACAGGTTCAGCCGATCGACGAAGCGACTGCAGCCACGTTGCAGGCGACCGATGCCATAGTGCGTGCCTACTCGGATGGCGAGAACTTCCTCAGCCTCTTCGTGGCCTACTTCCGCGACCAGAAGTATGGCTCCCAGATTCACTCACCCCGGCACTGCTTGCCGGGCGGCGGTTGGGTTGTTTCCGACCTCGAGCGAGTGCCATTTGATCTCGGATCGAAGGAGATCACGGTCAACCGCATGAAGATTGCAAAGCGGGAACGCACCGATCAGATGTACTACTGGTTCCACACCCGTTCCGGGGACCTCACATCTGAGTATGCGCTCAAGTTTGATCTGGTGCGAAATTCCCTCTTGTTAAGGCCGACCGATGCCGTTATCATCCGCGTGACTGTGCTCCAGGGAAAGAAGAGTTCAGAAGAGGCCCAGGCAGTTGCGGAAGAATTCGTGCAGGCGCTGATGCCTGACATTCAGGCCGCGCTGCCATTTTCCTCACTCTAACAACGTAACTCAAAACGATCCGGCTCCGGCACGGGTTGCGGCAGGGGTTGGCCCGGAAATCACTCACGTAAGCCAATGAATTTAACTGCATCGATAAGGCTACTGCGACCATATCAGTGGGTCAAGAACCTCGTGCTCTTTGGCGCCTTGATTTTTGCCAAAGAATTCACGCAGATCGAGAAGGTGCTGGATGCGCTGCTGGCGTTCGGGATATTCTGCCTGCTATCCTCAGCCATCTACGTGGTGAATGATATCGTCGATCGTGACTCCGACCGCCTGCACCCGCTCAAACGCATCAGGCCGGTCGCGGCTGGGGAGGTCGCCGTAGGAACAGCTTACGGGATCGCCGCACTGCTGCTCATCGTCGGGACCGCGCTCAGCTTCCTGCTCCCGCTCAAGTTCATTTACGCCGCGGCTGCGTTTGTCCTGTTCAACCTGCTCTATTCCTTTGTACTGAAGAATATCGTGATCATCGACGTCATGTCGATCGCTGCGTCATTCGTCCTGCGCGCCGTGGCAGGCTCCTTTGCCATCGCGGTGCCGAATTCCGCCTGGTTGATAGCCTGTACATTTCTGCTGGCGCTTTTCATCGGATTCGGCAAGAGACGGCATGAAATTGTCACCCTCAAGGAAGGTGCTACCGGACACCGCGCTTCCCTCAAGAGCTATTCGGTTTACTTCCTCGACCAGTTGATTGGCGTGGTCACGGCTTCGACTGTCGTTGCGTATACTTTCTATACCCTCTCTCCTGAGATTCAGGAGCGGCTCGATGTCCACCACCTTGAACTGACCATCCCATTTGTCCTTTACGGAGTCTTCCGCTACCTCTACCTGATCCATCAGGAGGAAAAAGGTGGCGCTCCGACCCGTCTCCTCCTGTCAGATGGTCCGATCCTGGCAAATATTGCCTTGTGGTTTCTGGCTGTTATGGCGATATTCTTATTCTCTTAGCACCACTGTAGAGCCCGGGGCATCGGTGTGCCGGGACTTCCAAGCATTAGTGCACGGTGAAACTCGACTTTTCACAGATGCAAAACGATTTCCACTATCTCAGTTGATACACACTCGGAGGCTTTGACATATGTCAGACTTGCGTTTCAGGCTAGCCCGCAGGGGCAATTGGAGTTCGGTGTCGCTTTCATTGATTGCCGTTCTGTTTTTTGTTTTCTCATGCTCTTCTGAAGAACAAACCGCAGACCGGGGGGGCGCCGCGACAAACGCACTGCCGGAGATCTCGAAACTATTGCCGGATGGGCAGATAGCGAAGTATGCCAGAACCGGGAGTTCTGCGACGTACACTCGTCAGGATGTCTGGGATTACCTGGGCCAGCAAGCCGAAAAGTATCTGATGAACGGGTTTGCGCAGATGGCTATCGGGAAGTACCGCGATGGCGGAGATAGTCTTGTTATCGAGGTTTCGCAGTTCGGTGAAAAGCGCAACGCCTATGCCGTCTATTCCAGCGACCGCAAACCGGGTGCGACTGTAATCGAGTTCGATGCCGACGGCTACCTGCAGGAACACAATGTCCATTTCACCAAGGACAAGTTCACGGTTGTGATTCGCGGGACTGGGGAAACCCCTGACGAAACCCTGATCGCAGCGGCAAAGGAAATCGAGCCGAAAATCGAAGGGGAACCGTTCGTGCATCCACACGCCAGGTTTCTGCCGGCGGAAGGGATGATTCCTCATACGATGAAGATATCCTTGATGGACAATATGCCGCACAACGAGCGACCCGACCTGGTGAGCGCCCTCTACGCGATTGAGAATGATACGATGCGTGTCTTCCTGCAGTACTCCTCCAAGCTCGGTATGACATTTGCCGCCGAGGAGTTCCTCGATGATGGTGGCAGTGTCGACGAGTATATCATGGGCGGAGAGTACCAGTCGCTGACCGGCAAATCCCCCGAATTCGGCTCGATCTACTGCGCGGTTGATGGCAGGCATGTTTGCGCGGTTACCGGTTACACCAATCTCGACCACGCCAAAGCGATGGCTAAGAAGCTGCTTGAAGGCCTTCCGAAAGAGTAAGCGGGATCCCGGATAGGCAATGCCTGATTGACACTTAAAGGGGGCTCGCTGGATGAAGAGGCAGCACGCCACCGCCTTGAATTCCACCTCCTCTACTGTAACGATTAAGTTGCATCGAGGCACGAAATAGCGTACATTAGGCACGACATTACTGGCCGATTGGGAGAACCATGTTCAGACAGCTTTTGTTCTGCACCATATCGGCGATACTTCTCTGTGCTCAACTGGCAGCGGGTAGGACGGTCAACGTACCTGCTGAATTTACTTCTATACAATCGGCTATAAATGCCGCCTCGCCGGGTGACACAGTTCTGGTCGCAGAAGGTACATACTTCGAGAATATCAGTTTTCGCGGCAAAAGGCTCGTGGTCGCCTCGAACTATATCCACGACCTGGATCCTGCCAGCATCAGGGCTACGATCATCGATGGTTCGATGCCGGTAACCGCGGACTCTGGTTCGGTCGTCCGCATGACTCGGGGCGAACCTGCCGGCACAAAGCTTTGCGGTTTTACCCTCCGCAACGGCATCGGCACACTCGTGCCGGGCTCCTTTGCCGGGGGAGGAATATTGGTCGCAGCGGCCAGCAGCCCGACTCTGTGCCACAATATCATCCACGACTGCAGTGCACTGATGGGCGCCGGTATCGCGGTGCGCAATTCCAATGTCGCCATCTCCAATACGGTCATCTATTCGAATGAAGCCACCCAGGGCGGCGGGCTATCCTCGGAGAATGCGGTCGTAGTCTTCAACCACAACATCGTCCATCAGAACTCAGCCGATTCGCGTGGCGGCGGGATCTACGAAACCAATAGCTTTATCGACATCATCAACAGCAGTATCAGCGGCAATAGTTCCTTCGAGGCCGGAGGGTTCTGGTGTGACGGCGGGGTCTGGACGGTTGAGAACTGCAATTTTTATGAGAATACACCGGAAGACTTCAACGGCTGTGGTGAACCGTCACTCGGTGATTTCACCAAGGCGAAGAATTACAACCTCGATTCATCCGATATCTATCACAATATCCACAAACCTCCGCTCTATTCCAATCCGGCGCAGCTCGATTTCAGAGTCCAGTGTTCCTCCCACCTGATCGACGCCGGTCAGGAACTGCCGGAGACTTACCCGATTGGTGGGGCTCGAGAGGATATTGGCGCATGGGAATACAACTACCGAATCGGTGATATTAACGAAGATGGGAAGATCAACCTGATCGATGCCACGCTGATGGTAAACATGATTTTCGCGGGTCTCCCCCTGCCCTGTCCAATCTACGTCACCGACTGCGACTGCAACCGCCGCTTCTTCATCGGTGATATCGTTGCGCTGATCAACTTCTGGGGCGGTTACGGCCAGACACCCTGTCTGTTCAACCCACAGCAAGCGCCGTAAGCCACCCTCACTCCTCTATTCCAACCGAACGAACTGATCAGTTAGTCGAGAACAGCGCCTCGAGCCGAGCGTTACTGCCATAAATGCGGAACCGCCGGCGGGGTTGCCTGCCGCCGGCGGTGATTGGATAATGGGAAATAGCTGCCGCTATTACTTCACGAATACTGCTGTATTTGAAAAATAAGTAACGACTCCTACTTAACCTTTTTCTCCAGACTCTCCAAACGAGTCTTCATTTCTTCAAGCCGTTCTTGCAGCTTCTCCATCTGATGCTGCAACTCTTCATTCTCTCGTTGCGTGCCATGATAGTCGAAATTGTGAAACCTGTCCCAGTCGAGGTTGGGAATCTGTATGTTCGGAATCGCCGGTATCTGGAAGTTGTCCATTCCGTAGGTCTCTATCTCGTCAACCTCCAACGCAACCTTTTCCGGATTGCGATCACGGATAATCGAGATCTCGACCTCCTCACCGCGATCTTTCCCTCGCATGAACGAAGAAACATCACTCGGACTCTCAACGCTCTCACCATTAACAGCGACGATCACGTCGCCCACCTTAAGACCAGCCTTCTCGGCCGGTGAATCCTTCATCACTTCTGTGATCAGAGCACCCTCGCCATTCGGGACACCGAAGTACTCGCCCAGGTCTCCCGACAGGGTCTGCATCGACACGCCGATTCCGACGCGACGGAAACTATCGAAAAACGCGTACGGTGCCGGTCCCCAGTCAGATTCGCTGCGGAAACTCGGCTCACGCCGCTCGCCTACTTCAACATTGAATGTCATCTCGCTGCCTTCGCGGTTGACCACCACCGGCACGTTCTGTCCGATTTCGCTCTCCCGCACGAGATCAATCAAGTCCTCAGAGTCAAGGACCTCTTTGCCGTCATATTCCAGGATGATATCGCGCGACTTGAGTCCGGCTGTGGCCGCCGGAGAACCATCCTCAATGCTACTGATCAGCACGCCCTTCGATGCCTTCAGGTCAAACGCCTCGGCAAGATCCTGTGACAAATCCTGCATATAGACGCCGATCCATGGCCGCTTGGCTGCCTGCGCCTGTACCGAGAAAATGCCGACCACAAGTACACCCAGGAATAGTGCGATGATGAATCTTTGCCAGCGTGACTGCATAACTTTCATGCTCCTTTCGTAGCTTCTGTAGGTAATACGGGAGATCGAACAATTGAGTTCCGAGTAAGTTGTTAAGCTCTGTTAATTGCTGCTAAACCGCTGCAGGAGAAATGATTTCCGCAGGCGCCGCCGGCTCTAAGGAGGACCGATGAAGTGCAATATCAGGCCATCGTTACTCTGCTGCCAGCTTCAGCACTCGCGCCCCAATGGCACCTGCCAACGCTCTGTCATGCCCGCAGATGATGATGCTCTTACCCTGGACAGCCAGCTTCACCAGCATCTCTGCGACCAACTGCCGACCTTCCCAATCAAGACCACAAGTAATCTCATCGAAGATGTAGATCGAACACTCCATCACCAAGACCGCCGCTATCGCCACCCGCCGCTGCTCGCCCGCCGAAAGAGTGAAGGGGTTGCGTTGTGAGAATTGCTCTGGATCGAGCCCAACCTGTTCGAGCGCTCGCCTGACATACTCCGCCACCTGACTCTGCGAGCTACCCTGGTTACGCGCCGCGAAAGCGACTTCATCGAATACGGTGTCTGCAAAGAAATTGTGTTCCGGAAATTGCAGCAGCAAACCGACACCTGCATTCTTGCATCGTTTCACTTCACCTTCATCCGGCTCTATCAACCCGGCGAGCAACAGCGCAAGAGAAGTCTTGCCTGATCCTGACGCTCCCATGATCGCTGTGATCTCTCCACCACGAAACGAGTGCGAAAATCCCCGAATGACAGGTGAATCAATCGCGTAGGCAAAAGATAGCTCTTTGGCTTCAAGCAGCACTTCCTCTCCACCTGGCTGCACTACCTCACGAACATTCAAAGGAGCCGGTGCGAATCCGGATTTGACAAAATCACGCGGGGCGCCATCGAAGACTATCGCGCCGTTGTCCAACAGAATGACTCTATCAAAGTCGGTTGCTTCCTCGACATACTGGGTTGCAGCGATTGTGGTCATGCGCGAGTTCTGGATGATCCTGCGCAGGTGGGCTCTACCGGCATCATCAAGGTAGGACGTAGGCTCATCGATCAGGAGCACGCGAGGATCGGCTATAAATACGCCCGCCAGCGCCAGGCGCTGCCTTTGGCCCGCCGAGAGATGCTCCGGCGCAGCATCAAGCTTGTCACGCAAGCTGAACTCTTCTGCAACCCGTTCGACTTGCTTTACTATTTCCGGACGAGCGACCCTCAAGTTCTGCAGGGCGAATGCGATATCCTCGGCCACCGTTGCCCCTACGATCTGGTCATCCGGGTTCTGAAAGATAAAGCCCGCGCGATGAGCTTCAGCGATAGGTTCACCGTCGGCCAGCAACTCCCCGGCAGTTGGTTTCAGCAGCCCCGCGCACAGTTTGAGCAGCGTCGATTTGCCGGAGCCGTTGTGGCCCATCAGGCACACCTTTTCGCCGCTGTTGATCGTGAGCGATAAATGCCTCAGGACCGGTTCGCCGGCGTCGAAGGCAAAACTGACTTCCTTCAATTGGAACATTGAGGGAATATATGGAAGAGGAGTGGAATTGGGAAGTGAAGGAAGCGATGTCGGGTTCCCTGCTCTACACAGGTCGGCAACGAACCCGACACGTCTAACTATGCGATCGGAAAGCTGATATTCAATTCCTTCGCCGCCCCAACTTCATCAAGTCGCGCCACAGGTGTGGTGTAGGGAGCACCCTTGACTTTATCCGGGTCGTTCTCCGCTTCGCTGGCGATTTGTTCCATCACACTGATGAAATAATCGAGCGACTCCTTGCTCTCAGTCTCGGTCGGCTCGATCATCAGCGCTTCGCTGACGATCAACGGGAAATAGGTTGTCGGAGCATGGATGCCAAAATCGAGCATCCGCTTCGCCATATCAGTGACCTTCACTCCCAGCTTCTTCTGATTATCACCGGAGAGCACGAATTCGTGCATGCAGACATGATCATGCGGCAGTTTGAACCGCCCCTGCAGCTTGCGCATCAGGTAGTTGGCGTTCAGGATCGCGGTTTCCGATATCTTGCGCAACCCATCAGGACCATGCATGAGGATATAGATATATGCCCGCACCATCGAGCCGAAGTTGCCATAGAAGGAGTGCAGCCTGCCGATTGTGAGCGGTCTGTCATAGTCGAAGAAATACTGCTTGTCATTCTTCGCAATCACCGGAACGGGTTGATATGGCGACAGCGTCTTCTTAAACCCGACGGCGCCACCACCCGGACCACCACCGCCATGCGGAGTGGAGAATGTCTTGTGAAGGTTGATATGCAGCATATCAAAGCCCATATCGCCGGGGCGGGTAATTCCCATCAGGGCATTCAGGTTGGCGCCATCCATGTACATCAGGGCGCCTTTAGAGTGTACCAGCTCGGCGATCCTCAGGATATCGCGCTCAAACAGGCCGAGAGTATTGGGATTGGTGAGCATCACGAGAGCGACGTCATCGTCGAGGGCTTGTTCCAGAGTTGCAGCATCCAAGATCCCCTCATCGCTTGACTTGAGCTGCACCGGCTGCCAACCAGACATCATCACGGAAGCCGGATTGGTGCCGTGCGCCGAATCGGGGAGCAGCACTTTAAAGCGATTCTCACCCTTCTGCTTGAAATAGGCTTTCGCCAGTTGAATACCGCAGAACTCACTCTGTGCACCGGAGGTTGGCTGAAGCGTGACTCCATCCATGCCCGACACCTCGGCGAGCATCTGCGAAAGCTTATACATCAGCTCCAGTGCGCCCTGGGCCGTGCGCGCCGGTTGGAACGGATGCAACTCCTGCCAGCCGGGATTGGCCGCCGCACGTTCATTCACCTTCGGGTTGTACTTCATCGTGCAACTGCCCAGCGGGTACATCGCCTTATCAATATGGTGATTCAGGGACGACAACCTGATGTAGTGCCGGACCACCTGGTTTTCGGAAATCTCCGGCAACTGTGCATCCTCGGCACGCAGGTTATCGGCACCGAGAGTCTCGCCAAGATTCAGGTCGGGTACATCATTCTTAGGAACGGTATAACCCCTCTGCCCGGGTCGGGACTCTTCGAATATCGTCTTGCCTTCGCGGTATATCATCTCTATTCAGCTCTTTCTAATCGGATCAGCCAAATGCCAGATCAATGGCTGCTCTATCTGTTATTGCGATTTGCCTGGGGCCTTAATTCTTGCTTGCTTCCTCATTCATCTTCGTAAACTGCTCATTGATCCACTCACGCTCTTCGGTGTCAGGATGTTTCTCGAGGAAATGGTTGTACTCCTTGCGGGCGTTGTCGTAGTCATGCGCGGACTGATAGGAGTAAGCGATCATGATCTCGGCGTTCTCTGTTTCCGCAGCACCAGGAAACTCCGCGACTGTCTTCCTCCACTCCTCCACCGCCGCCAGGTAATTCTTCAACTTGAACTGCATATGCCCGATGTTATATGATGCCTGTGCTGCCAGGCCCTCCGAGTTTCCGACGTCAAGTGCAATGACCTGCTCAAAGTAATTCTTCGCCGCATCGTAATCGCCCTGCCAACGATACTTCTGTCCAACTTCGTAAGTGAGCGCTGCGCTCTGCGGATCACTCTTCAGCTTCTCCAGGTAGTATTGCAGTGTGCCAATGCCGGCGTAAGCATTGAGTATTGATGTGACGAACTCTTCGGGGGGAATATATCCCACAAAGCGGTCGATCTCGTCGCCGTTGGATTTCAGCAGCAGTGTCGTGGGATAGCTACGCACACCATAGCGGGCGGCTACAGCGGTGTCGACCTCGGCATTGATCATCCCCAATTCGAAATTCTTCAGGAATTTCTGAACGTAGACATCAGGAAAAGTCGAGTCATCCATCACCTTGCACCAATAACACCAGTCGGTATAGAACTTCAGCACGATCGACTTTTCCGACTCTTGCGCCGATTGAATCAGCGTTTGGAGGTTATCCTTGAACTCAAGTTCACCGATCGATCGGTTGGCGTGTGCATTGTTCGACACAATGCAGCAGATGGCAATCAGCGCTGCCAGTACAAGGGCTCTGTTCATGACTTGCCTTTCTCGAAGAAACCGTTACGGAACTGATGATTCGAGCGGATGCGGCTGACGCTCCCTAGCGGTCGTCATCATCCTCATCGTAGTAATCGTCCTCGTCATCCTCTAATTCTTCGTCCTCTTCTTCATCCTCGTCGAAATCCTCAAAATCCTCTCCCTCGAGAGAATCGAGCAGTTCTTTAGCGCGATCGTAGTCTTCCTGGCTGACGAAGATCTCTGCCAGTCCGGGAGGACTGAAGCCGCGATGAGTGATTGCTCCCCCTCCGACGCGATCGTCACCCCCCAAACCCTTGGCGAGGTAAGGAATCTCTTCTTCGTCCAGCGCTCCAATCAGGAATTGCGCGAGCATGTAGTTGCCTGTCTTCAGCAGCAGTACATTCTCAGATTCATCGATCTCATGATCTTCAGACACGAAAACCTCCGTAAATCAATGCGAAAGTCTAATCGGACCATTCAGCGTCAGCCGTCGCGATCGACAAGTCTCAAACAGCTTACGCCACCATCACCAATAGTTCAAATTCGTGGTTATTGCCGGCAGCCGGTAGGGCTGCAATTAAAGCTCTTCTTCTTCCAGTTCTCCGAAAAGAGAGCGAGTAATCTCGCGAGCCTCCTCGTAGTCCTCTTCCGCTACGTGGAACTCTCCGTCGATCTCATCGCCTGAGTAGAGTTCCCCCGCGCCGTCGATATCGGCGGGTCCTTTCACCTTGGCGAAAACGAACTTGATTCCTGCCTCGCGCAGGGCAGCACTCAATTCACTGGTCGTGGCGCTGGAGCGGGATCGATAAAGGCAAATCGCCTCATCAGATTCAAGCTCCGCTTCCTCGAACTCATCCAGCGTCCCCTCGGCGAGCATCTCGCCGCAATCGGGACAGATCGAGACATTGCCCTTGAGTTCCGTGTCGCAGTTAGGGCAGAACGGCATCTCTTACCAGGATATCCTGCAAAGCATGTTTGTACTGATCAATCTCGGCACGCGACCGCTTCTCGGTAGCGCACACGAGCAGGTAGTCATCCTCCCGGTTGAAGCGACTGGTGGGTACGCCAGCAAAAATCTTCTTGTCACAGAGGCGATCGAAAACCTCGCGCGCCGGCTCATTGAATTTCAACGGGAATTCCATAAAGAACGGGCGATCATAAGGCATCTCCACGCCCTCAATCGAGCAGAGAGCATCCTTCAGGTAGTGCGCCTTGTTGACGCACAGCTTCGCCACATCCTTGAGCCCTTCGCGTCCCATCATCGCCAGGTAGATGGTCGCCGCCAGCGCGTTGAGCGCCTGGTTGGTGCAGATGTTCGAGGTGGCTTTGTCGCGGCGAATATGTTGCTCGCGCGTCTGAAGTGTCAGGCAGTAGCCCCGCTTGCCGTTGGTATCCTTCGTCATCGCCGCCAGACGGCCGGGCAACCTGCGCACGAAGTCTTTTCTTGTGGCAAAAAACCCGACATAGGGTCCGCCAAACATCAGCGGATTGCCGAGCGGCTGCGCCTCACCGACGGCGATGTCAGCGTCATACTCAGCCGGTGTCTTCAGGTAAGCCAGCGAGATCGGATTGACGACCGCGACCAGGAGCGCCCCAGCCTGCTTGACGATTTGCGGCAGGCGATCGGTCGGCTCGATATAACCGTAGAAATTCGGATTCTGCATCACAAAACAGGCGGCATCAGCGATCTTTGCCTGGAGGTCATCCAGGTCCACAGTGCCGTGGTCGTGCTCAACCACCACGACTTCATAGTCCTGATCGCCTAGATAAATCTTGATACAGTCGAGGTAGTGAGGATGAAGCAGCGTGGAGACCACGATCTTGTTGCGCCGCGTCTGCGCGAGCGCCATCAACACTGCTTCAGCGGCAGCAGAGCCTCCATCATAAAGCGATGCGTTGGCGACATCCATCCCGGTCAGGCGGCAGATCAATGACTGAAACTCATAAATGACCTGTAAGGTCCCCTGCGAGACTTCTGCCTGGTATGGCGTGTAGGCGGTTTTGAATTCCGAGCGGTCGGTGAGATGACCTATGATCGACGGGACAAAATGATCGTATGCCCCGGCACCCATGAAATTGCTGTACTCACTGCCACATTCGTTCCTGCGCGCGAGACCGTCGAGCAGGCTGAGCGCCTCAAATTCCGATAACGCGTCTGGCAGGTTGAGCTTGTTCCGGAGTCGCAACGATTCGGGAATGCCCTCGAGCAGTTGGTCAAAGGAGTCAACTCCGATGGCCGCCAGCATCTCTCTGCGTTCGCCATCGGAATGGGGAATGTATGTCATATTTTACTCAACTCTTGATTATCTGATCACTCTTTGGATCTGTGTGCGACTCGGGTTCTAGTCCTCAATCAGCTTGCGGTACGATTCGCTATCGAGCAGGCCGTCAATCTCGTCGGTCGAAAAATCGACCAGCTTGATCATCCAGCCCTCACCATAGGGGTCACTATTTATAACAGAGGAATCGGCCTCAAGGTTTGTGTTAACCTCCTTGACCTCACCGGAAATCGGGGCGTAAAGTTCACTCACCGCCTTGACCGCTTCGATGGTGCCGAACGCCTCCATCTGCTTGACACTCTTGCCGATCTCGGGTAGCTCGACGAAGACGATATCACCCAATTCGCCCTGGGCGTAGTCGGTGATTCCGACCGTCGCAATCGTACCCTCAATCTTTATCCACTCATGCTCTTTTGTATATTTGAGATCCGCTGGAACGCTCATTATTCCTCCGTTCAGGCAACCTTGTCTTTATCCTGCCCCGCTGCAGTGCGCTTAAAATAATCTTCAACGAATCCAGTGTCAAACATTCCCGATTGGAAAACCGG
>JBECKX010000086.1:0-42938 GCA_040235515.1 Candidatus Zixiibacteriota bacterium | reverse complement strand
CCACCAGGCCATTAATCACGGCGGCGTAGTCGGTCAGAAACCCCGGTTGCTTGGTCTTGCCATCGCGGTAGACGCGCATCAGGTCGCCTTGAACGATCATCCGTGACTCTATGAATTCGGCGCATTTCGTCGCGGCGGCGGCGTATCTGTCTTCACCTGTTACCTGGTAACCGCCGGCAAATGCCGAGAGCATCAGCCCGTTCCAGTCGGCGAGAACTTTATCATCTTTGTTGGGATGGATGCGCTTGTTCCTCGCATCCAGCAATTCACGACGTGAGTAATTGAGGGAGTCGAGGAGTTCATCGACTGAGACATTGTACTGTTTCGCGAATTCCTCAGGCGTAACCCGCACATGGAGCACGGAGGTGTTGCCCTCGAAGTTACCGCCGTTCGTGACTCCATAGTAATCGCAAAACATCTTGCCCGCCCTGTCGCCGAGCACTGCGATCACTTCCTCCGGGGTCCAGACGTAAAACCTGCCCTCCTCCCCTTCACTGTCGGCATCCTCGGCGGAATAGAAGCCCCCATCACGATCTGTCATGTCGCGGATTACGTAGTCGAGGATATCCTGCCCGATGCGCTTGTAGAGTTGCCTGTCGGTTGCACGGTACGCCTGGAAGTAAGCCACTGCGAGTTGGGCATTGTCATAAAGCATTTTTTCGAAATGGGGGACCAACCAGCGCGCATCGACGGAGTAGCGGTGAAATCCACCGCCGAGTTGGTCATACATCCCCCCGTAGGCCATCTTGTCGAGCGTGTGCGTGACGATCTGGAGCAGGCGATCGTTGCCCGTGCGTTTGTACTCCTTCAACAGCGTGACCAGTGCGAAGCTTGGTGGGAATTTGGGGGCGTCACCGAACCCGCCGTTGACCGGATCGTAGCGCCGGGTCAGCTGCTGAACTGCCGAATCGAGATACTCTTCGGCAAACGACTCTGATGCCCGACTCCGTGAGAGGGTCTGCTGGAGGTAACCGACCGCGGTATCGGCGCTCTCGACAATACTGGCTCTGTCCTCTCGCCATGCCTCCGCGACCGCCAGCAGGATGTTAGGAAAGCCCCGGCGTCCGTGCGCATCACGAGGCGGAAAATAAGTCCCACCGAAAAACGGTTTGGCTTCGGGTGTGAGAAACACCGACATCGGCCATCCACCGCCGCCGGTCGTCATCTGCACAAAGGTCATATAGATATCGTCGAGGTCGGGACGTTCTTCGCGATCCACCTTGATATTGACGAAGTGTTCGTTCATGATGGCGGCGATGGTATCATTCTCGAACGACTCATGCTCCATCACATGGCACCAGTGGCAGGCGGAATAACCTATCGAGAGGAAGATCGGCTTGTCCTCGGCCTTTGCTTTCGCGAGTGCGGCTTCCCCCCACGGGTACCATTCGACCGGGTTATCGGCGTGCTGCAACAAGTATGGCGAGGATTCATTCGCAAGATGATTCCGCTTCGGGTTGCCATCACCTGAGCCGTTATTGTGCTGGGTCATCGATTGTTCCTCGCTTCTCTTCCGTTCCTCAGCTTCATGATTTCCGTCCCGCGAACAGCCGACAATCGCCAACAGCAGCAGAGTGACGAACAGCACCGGCAGGATCGAGCGGTAAGAGCATGATTGCAGATCTTCAAGTATGCGCATCGTAGCCTAACTGGTAACGGGAAGAATACGCTTGGACAAGGGGAAAGTTGTTGAGGAATGGTAGAAGCGACGTCGGTCATCGACGCAGCAGCGATCAGGGAGTCTCGACCGCTTGAGATGTCTGCGGCTCTTCCTCTGCCTCTGATCGACTCGCCTGGTAACGACGGAGATAGACCCGAAAGCGCGTTCCGGCTCCGCTGGCCGATTCGACTTCAATCTCACCTCTTACGTTGTCGACACAGCGTTTGACGATTGCGAGACCGAGCCCGGTGCCGCCCTTCTTGCGCGAGAAAAATGGTTCGAACAGGCGTCTTCTGACATCCTCGCCGAAGCCGGCGCCGTCGTCGGTCACCTGGATTTCAACCCAGCGCGACGCAGGATGGCGTTCGTCGTCGGGATTCTCGCAGATCGAGACATTGACCTGGCCGGTCTCTGGGTTGGCCGCTTCGATAGCATTGGTCACGAGATTGTTGATGATCTGTTTGATTTGATCCTCGTCACCCACTACATACTCCGTACTGGCCGGCGTGTGTAGGTGGAGTTCCACCTTAGCGGGCATGTTGATCGAGTTCTTCAACAACTCCGTGACTTCACTGAGCAGCGACACCAACTCAACTTTGTCTGACCGCTCCGGTCTCTGGCGCGCGTAGTTGAGGAAGTCGTTCAGCACGCGCGAGAGCCGCTCCGATTCCTTGACGATCAACTCCATCAGGCGAGCGTTGTCGCCGCCTACCTCAATCTCCTTCCGCAAAACTTCGACGGAACCGGAAATCGATGCTAGCGGGTTGCGGATTTCGTGGGCGATGCGTGCCGACAACTCACCCACGGCAGCCAGCCGGTCGGCTTTGATCAGGGCGTTCTCCATCTCCTTCGCCTGCGTCAGGTCCTGGAAGATCGCGACCACACCACGCACACCGATCCTCTGATCACCGAGCACGGAAGCCGTTAGCCCCAGCGGAAGGACTTCCCCCGCCGGAGTCATGATCTCAACTTCGGTGCGGATATTCGGTTTGGCATCCTTCAATACCGAGAGGACCTGCTCACAGAAATCGGGCATCTGGTCGTTGAAGATGTCGAGAAAATGCCGTCCTCGAACCTCGGATTGCCGGTAGCCGAGGATCGCCTCCGCCGCACGGTTGAAGTAGACGACTCGACCGATGCTGTCGATTGTGATAAGACCGGAATGCAGATTCAGCAATATCTCGTCGGTGTCAAGCTGTACACGCTCGAGCACCTGAGATGCCTGCGACAGCTCGCCCTCCTTCGCCCTCAATTTCTGAGCTAAGAATCCCGAGATGAATGCAATCAGGTAGAATGTGCATACGTGCAGGAAGATGGCGTAGAACACCTCATCATTCGTCTGCAGCGCCTGTTTGAGTGTCTCCAGCGTTACGGTGTCGAGCGACTCGAAGACTTCGTTGAAACTCGATGTGAAGGCATAAGTGATCGATGCGAGCGTCGCGATTGTTAGGGTTCCGGCCAGCTTGTACGCCAGACTCGCCGAGACAATCGTGAGGAGAAAGAGTATCGAATATTGCGAAGTGAGTGCGGTTGACTTGCTCAGGATCGCGCCTTCCGCGATCAGTTCGAACACGAAGTGCACGAAGATCATGAACTGGAGGAAGCCGGGTCGGAAGAAGCGGGCGTCGACCTCGATCGCGAACAGGAACACCAGTGTCGCCAGCGAGTAGCAAAGGAACGGCCAGAAAACGGCTTCCTGATTTCCGCGCGCGAGGAAGGCGGCTCCGAAGAGCAGCAGGAAGATCGAGAGGCGCAGCGGAATGAACCAGAAGCTGCGGAGTTCTTCTTTCAGCTTTCTACGCTTAACCATTGTCGTCACCGGTCCGTGTTACCTGAAATCCTTCCCTATTGTTACTAATCGGCCGACTGCATGAGAACGGCCACCCTTGTCAAGACAAGGGTGGCCGAGTGTTTCTCGAAATGTGATCTCCCGGGTGGATTCGAGTCGCGACCCGAGTTTAGTTGATCTGACCGATGATGTCGAACATCGGGAGGTACATGGCGATAAGGATACCACCGATTACCACACCCATGAAGACGATGATCACCGGTTCGATCAGCGAAGTGAGGGCGCTGACGGCGGCGTCAACCTCCTCATCGTAGAAATCAGCGATCTTGCTGAGCATGTCGTCGAGACCACCGGTTTTCTCACCGACGCCGATCATCTGGATAACCATCGGTGGGAACACGCCGGAGTCTTTGAGCGGATTGGTGATGGTATCACCCTCCGCGATCGAAAGCACCGATTTCTTGATTGCACGCTGCAGCACCATGTTGCCGGCTGTCTTGGCCGTGATCTCCAGGGCGTCAAGAATGGTCACACCTGACTGAATCAGGGTTCCCAGCGTTCGCGTAAACCTGGCGACCGCAGCCTTGCGAATCAGGTTACCGAACACCGGCGATTTCAGCATAAACCTGTCGAAGTAGAATCGACCATCCTCGTTGCGCAGCATCAACTTCAAACCGACTATCACGGCAACGACGAACGCGATTCCGAGCAGGAAGTATGACTGGATGATCTCGGAGATCGCCAGGATGAACTGCGTGGGGGCCGGGAGTTCGGCACCGAGGTTCTCGAACATCTTGGCGAAAATCGGCACGATGAAGGTCAACATCGCGATAGTCACACCGGTCGCCACGATCGAGACGACCGCCGGATAAACCATCGCACCCTTGATCTTGCGGGCGAGAGCGTCTGCCTTCTCGCGATAGTTGGCGAGTCGCACGAGGATCGTATCGAGTGCACCACCCATTTCACCGGCTTCAACCATGTTGACGTAAAGGTCGTCGAACACTTTGTTGTGCTTCTTCATCGCTTCGGAAAGGGTCGAACCGGATGACACAGCTTCCTTGATCTCAGTAATCACCTTCCGGAATTCCGGGGCTTCCATCTGCTTCGAGAGGATCTCCAGACACTGCACCATTGGCAGACCGGCGCCGATCATCGTCGCGAACTGACGGGTGAAGCGCGAAACGTGGATTTTCTTGATGCCGGAACCGATCTTGATGGTGATCTGAGACGGCTTCTTATTGACCTTGTCAACCAGGATGCGGTTGCGGCGCAGAATGCGCTCCAGCTCACCGCGATCCTTGACCTTCAGCTCGCCTTCGACCGGCGAGCCGGTAACGGTCTTACCTTTGTATTCAAATACCGGCATTGCGACCTCCGTTCATCGACTTCAGCGTGCCATGGTCGGTTGACCAGACTGGACGCGTGAAAGCATCTCGTTCAGTTCCTGAACGTTCGATGACCGCGCCATTGCTTCGCCTATCGTAATCTTGTGCTTCAGGTATAAGTCGGCCAGAGACATATTCATCGTTTTCATACCGTACTTCTGGCCCGATTGTAACATGCTATAAATCTGATGGATCTTGTCATCGCGGATCAGCGCTCTGATCGCCGGTGTACACACCATGATCTCCGTGCAGAGGGCGCGACCACCACCGATCTTCGGCACCAGCTGCTGCGACACCACACCCTGCAACACGAACGAGAGCGTGACGCGAATCTGCTCCTGCTGGTTAACAGGAAAGACGTCGATCACGCGGTTGATCGTCTCCGCGCAGGAGTTGGTGTGCAGGGTCGCAAAGGTCAGGTGACCGGTCTCGGAGATGTTGAGTGCCTCGGACACGGTCTCCAGATCACGCATCTCACCGATGAGACAGACATCGGGGTCCTGTCGCAGGGCGTACTTCAGCGCCGCCGCGAACGAACGTGTGTCGGCGCCTACCTCCCTCTGATTGACCAGACATGACTGGTGGCGATGCAGGTACTCGATCGGATCCTCGACGGTAAGGATGTGTGCGTGGCGCTCCCGGTTGATCTTGTCGATCAGCGCCGCGAGCGTGGTCGATTTGCCTGAACCGGTGGGGCCGGTCACGAGCACCAGTCCGCGCGGCAGGTTGGCCATTTCCACGATTGTCTTGTCGACGCCAAGCTCTTCGAAAGTCGGCACCTTGAAAGGAATCTGACGTAACGCCACCGAGATGTTGCCTCGTTGCGTGAAGACGTTGCAACGGAAGCGACTCATATTCTCGATACCGAACGACATATCGAGTTCGTTGTTTTCCTCGAAACGCTGTTTCTGCTTCTCGGACATCATGCTGTAAGCAAGCTTTTTGGTGATGTCAGGTGTCAGCGGGTCCATATCAAGGGTCTGCAGTTTGCCATCGACACGAATCTGCGGCGGGCAACCGACCGACAAATGGAGGTCGGATCCCTTCTTCTCCAGCAGAATCTCCAACAGTTCCCTCAGGTTAATCATCACCATCTCCTCTATTAGAAAGGGACATACAGTACGAATTCAACTATTCAGGTTCGTCGATACCGGCGTGAGACGTCTCGGCGAGCACCTGATCGATGGTAGTTACTCCCATCTTGATCTTTTCGATGCCGGCCATCCGGAGGGTCAGCATACCCTCCTTGAGGGCCTGCGCCTGGATCACCGGGGCGGATGCCTCGTCGAGGATCAGGCGTTCGATCGCGGGTGTGATCGGCATCACCTCAAAGAGGCCGGAACGACCGGACATACCGGTATTATTGCACTCGGAACAGCCCCTGCCTTCATAGGTCTTGAAGGTGGGGATCTCCGCTTCCGGAACTCCCAGGTTCAGCAGAACTTCCGGATCGGTCTTTACTTCTTCCTTACATGACTTACAGATGCAGCGAATCATACGCTGCGCCATGATCAATTTTGTCGCGCTCGCCACGAGGTAGTTCGGGATACCCATATCGATCAAACGGTTGATCGACGAGGGTGCGTCGTTGGTGTGGAGCGTGCTGAACACGAGGTGACCGGTCAACGCGGCGCGGATGGCGATCTCCGCGGTTTCACCATCTCGAATCTCACCCACCATGACCACATCCGGGTCCTGACGCAGGAACGATCTCAGTGCGGCGGCAAAGGTCAGTCCGATATCTGATCTGACGGCGACCTGGTTGATTCCCTCAAAGTTGAACTCAACCGGGTCCTCGGCAGTCATGATATTGACATCGGGCTGATTGATCGTCTTCAGCGCCGAGTACAGCGTGGTCGTCTTTCCTGATCCGGTGGGGCCGGTAACGAGCACGATCCCGAACGGCAACCTGATGGCGGCCTCGAATTTGGAGAGCGCCAGTTTCGGAAATCCGAGTTTGGTAAGGTCGTGCATCAGCGCCTTCGGGTCGAGAATTCGCATCACGACCTTCTCGCCGAAAATCGTCGGGAGTACCGACACACGCAGATCGACGGCACGATCGCCGACCTTGATCTTGATGCGGCCATCCTGCGGCAGGCGGCGTTCGGAAATGTCGAGGTCAGCCATGATCTTGACACGACTGACGATCGCCGCCCGATACTTGAATGGCAGTGGCGCCATCTCCATCAGTTCACCGTCGATACGGTAACGCACGCGGATTTTCTTCTCGTAAGTCTCGATATGAATATCGGAAGCTCCCTTGCGAATCGCTTCGCTGATAATCGAATCAACCAGCTTGACGAGTGGCTTGTCCTGGACAGCCGACTGCAGATCAAGCTCGTTGACCTCGTCATCGCCCGCGCTGATGACTTCAAGCTCGGAATCCTCCAGGCCCTTGAGGATCTGCGTGTACTGCGCCGAATCGGCGTAGTAATGCTCAATCGCCTTTGAAATCGCCTGCTCGGGCGAGATCACCGGCTGGACGGAACACCCCGTGATGAACTTCACGGCGTCGAGCACATAGATATTGTTCGGGTCGCTGATCGCCACCACGAGCGTCTTGTTCAACTTGCTTACCGCAATGACGTTGAACTTGCGCGCGATATCCTGCGGGATCAGCTTGACCACGTCGGGATTGAGCTCAAGGTCGGAGAGGCGTACCGCTCCGATATTGAGCTGTTTCCCGATGAAAGAGGTGAGTTCTTCCTCGTCATGCACGGCGCCCTGCGACACCAGTACCTGCTCGAGGCGACCTCCACCGCTCTTCTCGATCTGCTCTAGCGCTTTCTCCAGTTGCTCGTCGGTAATCTTACCGGCGTCAACCAGCATCGTCCCTAGCTCTCTGGGGTTCGGCATGTTCCTTCCTGGTATTGCCTAAAAGTAATCCTCTTCCGAGCGCGGAGAGTTCGTCCCGCTCCCGGAGTCCCTGTCGGAGTCTTTCTGCGAAACTCCCCGGGAGTCTCTTCTGTTAAGAGTCTCTGAAAATATCCTCTAGCTTGTCTTCGGCCGAGGCGGTGAACTCATCCGACAATCCCTCGTCGTCATTCTTGCCCTTCTGAAGATTCGCTTCGAAGTTCTTGCGCAACTCATCGGTTGCTTCTTTGGCGTAAAGCCTGACCATACCGATCGTTGTCCGGTCGTCGAAAATGACCGCCAGGATTGAGCGTTCATTGACCAGACTCATGTGGATGTGGTCTTTCTTACCCTGATGGAACAGAACCGAGAATTCCGGCTCACCTACCAGCTTGGCAATCTCAGCGGTTGACGCAAAACTTCCGGCCATCAGCGCTGCGAGCGCAGTGGTGTCGAGAGTCTGCGTAAACCCATGCCGCGCGATCAGGTGTCCGTCCTTATCGACCAACAACGCGCACTTTGCTTCCGAGCCTTTCAGAAGCTTGGTCATCGTCGTGTCGATCTTTTCGGTGTCGTCCCAATACACGACCATTTTGTCGCCAGCCACTTCAGACCTCCTACGATTGATCTTTATTCCGGCTGAACCAGCGGAATAGGAAGAATTTCTTCTTTTTCTTTTTCACGCGCAGACTCTTCTGCATTCCGACGACGCGCGGTACCTCGAACGCATCAGCGAACTGTGAGGCTGATTCGACGGCATCTTCGGGAGAGGTCTGCTTCCTTTCTTCAGCCGGCTTCTCGACTTTCATTTCGTTCGAGTCCTCGATCGGCTGAAGTTTGCTTTCTATCTCAGCGAGCGATTTGTGCTCGCTCTTCTGCTGCCTGGCCTGGTGCGCCGACGGACGATCCGATTGCTCCTCGCGCACCGGCATGTACATCTGGTCATCCTGCTCCGGCTCGGCGTTGACTTCAATTCGTTGCTGTTGCGGTGAAGCCTGCGGGGCATCGGCGACGGCGGTTCCGGTCGCTGAAGCGGCCAGCTTGTGTTGCTCGACCTGCGGTCCCGGCGCGACACGTTGCGGCTGCGCAGCAGCAGGACGCTGCGGTGCCTCGGGTGTGCCCGTTGAGGGTTTAAGCGGATTCTTCTCCGCAGCAGCCGCGACAACCGGGTCTCCACCGGCGAGCGGTACCTGGACGTTCTCACCGGTCGACTGCGGTGCGGCGGACGTCTGCGCGGGTATGTCACCCGACTCTGCGCCCTTGCGCGCCTTGTTCAGCACCAGCTTGGTGATCATCTTGAGCGTATCGAAAACGCCGGTACCCTTCACGGCAGAGGCTTCGAAGGTCGGCAGGTTGTTCCAGTTGAGATCCTGGTCAAGCTCCGCCATCGTCATCACGTCAGGCAGATCGCGCTTGTTGTACTGCAGCACGATCGGCAGGCTCATGATGTCGTAGCCATACTCCACGAGGTTTTCCTTCAGGTTGTTCAGCGACTCGATGTTCTCCTCCCGCTTGGAGCGCTGCGAGTCGGCGACGAAGACGACTCCATCAACGCCGCGCAGCACGAGCTTCCGGGTTGCGTTGTAGAACACCTGTCCGGGCACCGTGTAGAGCTGGAACTTGGTGGCAAAGCCATTGATCGAGCCGATGTTGATCGGCAGGAAGTCGAAGTAAAGGGTGCGGTCAGCATCGGTCGCCAGACTGATCAGATCGCCACGCGTCTTCTTCGGCACCTTCGCGTGCACGTACTGCAGGTTTGTGGTCTTGCCTGAAAGTCCGGGACCGTAGTAAACGATCTTACAGTTTACTTCCCGGCTCGAGTAGTTTATGGAAACCATTTGTTAATCCCGTTCCTCTTGATTGATGCACGCCTGATGTAATCCGACAGGATGCGTCATTAGATTCCGATCTGCGCGACAGCGTTCTTGATTTCCAGCCTGATCAGTCCCATGTTCACCTTGTCTTCGGCGGTGACAACGAGGAAGCCGACCGGGGTCTGCGTGATGAAGAGCTTGCCGTCATCCGCCTCGATGGTGAGCTGCGACAAAGGCGACGAATCGAGACGTTCGAGGCTCTTCGAGACAGTTGAGCTGATCGAACCGGCCAGCGCTCCCATGGTTTCTTCATCGAGTCGCGTGTTCAAGTCCGACGCGATCACGATACCGTCGTTTCCGACCAGCATGCTGCCGGTCACACCGGTTGTCTTATTGATTTCAGACAGTACTTCCCGCATATGATCTCCCTGCTTCAGTCATATAGACATGTGCATATCTTTCGTTACAACGCCGTGTGATCATCTCTGCGGCCTGATGCACACGGATCTTTTCCAGTTCGTCCGAGGCGGCATCGGCGATCGACATCAGCCACATATCGTTGACACGATAGAGGTAGAAGCGCTGCTGACCCGAACGAAACTCGAGCATCTCAACAGGCTGAGCGCCACCACGCGAACAGGTATCATCGACTTGATCTATCAAAAGGCGGGCAAGCGCCGCCCAATCTTCAGGGTTGAACTGACCACGGCTCCAGCCCGCCACCGGCAAACCCTCGCCATCGAGCAGCATCGCGCACTGCACGCCGGAATAGTCACCGACATGCTGAACCGCGTCGTCGAAGGAGCGCGCGAGAAAATCCTGGTTGGCTTTCGGCGCTTCAGGTTCCGCCGGCCGAAAACCGGAGAGGCTGGAGCGCGACGGCATCCGCTGCGAATCGGAGGTAATGATCTGCCGGGTCGACGGACGAATGCGGCGAATCTTGCCGCGCCGACCGCCACCGAAGATCGTCTGGATCGAGGAGCCGTAGAGGAATGGGGCTGTCAGGCTGAAGAGCAGAAGCGACAGCTTGTAGCCACTGAAGGCGGCGATCCAGGCAGCTCCCGCCGTGATGCTCTCCATCATCAGCAGGTAGACAAAGAAAACGAATGAGAGCAGCAGCCTGCCGAACAGGTAGAGCCCGGCGGCACTGATCTTCTGACCGGTTTCAAGTTTGCTGTTACGAACCCACGACACGACCGTGAAGTAGGCGAGTTCGAGTACGACGTAGAAGAAGAGCGATATCTCAAACTCGAAACCGAGGGTACGTGGGAAAACCAACATCGGCAATGCAGCCATGATGAAGGTTACCAGCGCGATATGTCTAGTCTCTCGTCCTGAAAGTGCCATTCCAGTTACTCCGTTCTTAGTTCTCCTGCAGCCGCTCGACCAGCATATCGAGCTTCAGCCGCACGGAGCCCAAGTTTACATCCTTAGAGCATGTCAGTACGAGGTCATACCGACGCAACTTCATTATCATCAGGAACTCATTCTCCGTCTCAATCACGATCTGCTCGGGATTGCCGAACACCTTGTGTGCATCCTCGGTATTGGCGGCATTGAACATCTCGACGCCGAAGGCCGCCATCTCCACGGGGTCACGTTTGCAGTGACCGCGGCTATCAACGATTTCACCGTTGGTGCGCGCGCAGATCAGGTCGATTACTCCCTGCACCTCCGACAACTGGTCGAGTACCTCGGAGAGGCTCAGGGGTTTGAGTTCCGGGGTCGGCTCGACAGCCCTGCCACCGGAGCTCGGCATCGGTGAACCTGCCAGCGTGTTTCCGTTGATGGTATCCCCCGAATCGGCGCGCCGTCTGGCTTGTTCGCGCCGTAGCTTTTCCAATCGTTGTCCCAGGTCCTGAATCATCAGCGGGCTGACGCCTTTGCCCCGCAGGGTCTTAACGGCTTGTTCGGCACGATCGAGTTGGCCCTTGGCCATCATGATCTCCACGCGGAGCTGCTCCGAGGCGCGTGTCTCGCCATCGAGCCGGACCGACTCGAGAAGCTCCTGTTCCGCCCAGTCGTACATCTTCCGCTCATAGTTGATGCGTGCCATCACGAGGTGTCCTGCCCCATACTCGGGATGCACCCTTAGCCCCTGGCGGCACACACGAAATGCCTGGTCCAAATCTCCATTAGCACGGTATGCATCTGCCAGTGCGGCAAAGATCTGTGAATTGGAATTCTCTTTGAGAATCCGTTCGCATTTCTCGATGCGATCCGCGAGAGTGGCTGTTTCCATTATCAACGCCCTGAGAATCAGGTTATTAGGTCAAACTCTTCTTTATCTTCGCGACGCCAAACACGATCATGAAGAGCGCTACGACGTTAAGCGCGCTAATAGCATTCTTCGGCATCGCGATGAATTCGAGCGCGATCAGCAGGCCCAATCCCTGGCCAATCGAGAAAATCAGGAATGAAACTGCGAGCATTTGCCAGCCGGGTGAGAGTTCGCCGCCACGCAGCAGACTGAACACCTTGAGGCAAAGCGAGAAACAAACGAGCCCGGCAACCAGCAGCAGGACATCGACGACGACATCAACCGCGGAGACATCCATCACCCCCGCCTGCGCCATCAGCTGCAGCGGAGAGAGCATCAGAATTACCGGAATCGCTAAGAGAGTCAGTTTTCTCATACGATCCTCACATGACTTCCTTGGTCACTTTGATTTCGCGCAGGATGCGATAGAGATCGTTCCCCACGTCATACTTCTTATCCACTTCACGCCTCTCTGCCAGCGGTAACGCGACTTCCTTCTTGATCTCGGCTGCGACCTGCTTGCGGACTTCGCTGCCGAGGTAGGAATAGACAAAAGCCAGTTGCTCTTCGAGCAGCTGGTTGAGTCCGCCGATCAGTTTGAGCGCGCGCACCTCTTTCGGCGTGCGGCTGAGTGTGCGCTTCAGCGACTCGAAACTGGTCGGGAAATCGGCGTGATTCACACCGCTGAAATATTGCCAGATTCCCTTGCGGAAACCGGCGAGAGTTGCCTGTAATTTTTCATTGTCGGTTCCGAGCTTGCGTTCGAGGGTGCGCTGAATCAGCGTGAACGCGGATGCGTAAACACGGAGGAGTAACCAGAAGAGCGAGTCCTCTTCCTTGGGATCAGCAACCTCCGCCTTCTTCGCGCCTGAGACCTCAACAAGCTTCGAGAGCATCAACTTGTAAATCGCCCGGGAGGTGGAGAACTCACCAAGGGGCGAGGATTCGAGGATTTCGGCAAGGGTGCGCTGACCGTCTATGAGGGTGATAACTCTGAATTCATCGAGCGAAATTGTCACCTCGTCCGCTTTCGTTTGCGGCGACGACGCCACGCGCAGAATCTGGTGATCGTTCGGAAGGACTTTCTGGATTTCATCCCACTCGTCAACACGGCGGGTGCCCTCCATCACTATATTCATAGTGTTGAGCTCGACCAGGCCCTCGCGGTTGGCCGGGAGTTGTCCCTCCTTGAATATGAATTCCCCTTCCTTCCAGCTGAAGAGGTTGTAGATAATCTCTTCGACCTGCTGCTTGAGATAGATACCAAGCTCTTCACGCGAGATGAGCTTCATCTCCACCAGCACCTGCCCGATACGCTTGCCCGAACCCTTGTGCATATAGACCGCACGTTGCAGGTCGTTCTTGGTGATGCGCCCCGTCTTCAGGAGCAGCTGACCCAGATAGTCCTCTTCTGCGTCCTGCGATGAGGCACTGATGATATTCCCGTTCTTGAAAATGATTTCCTTTTTGATGTTGCCGCGGATAATTGTCACAGTACCGGTCTTCTTGCCGGCAGAAAACAATTGCAGCAAATCAGGAAATGTTACGGTTTTAAGATTCCCGGTAAAACTCATGCTCTCGCGCTGTTAAATTGTTCAAAATTTAACGCCGTTCGGAGACAGGTCTCCACACGGTGTAGTTCATATTCTTTATCGGGCAGTGAGCCCGGTTTCTTGATTAGGAATTGATCTTAAGGTGGGTGATCTATTTGCAGGATAAGCCGTTGATCTGATCAGTCATTGGACATCTCCAATACCTCGTAACCCTTATCCTGAATCTGAATCGTAATCGCTCCCTGATCCCGAACCGAGTAAATGGCGATATCGGGGAAAACGCTCCTCAAGTGATCCAGTTGATCTCGTTTACGATAGCGGGATGCGTAGGTGGAGATCACCACCGTTTCGGGATGAAACAACTCGACGAGCCTGCCGAGTCGTTCCTCGTCGGCGTAATCATGAGTAATCACGAGGAGCGCCACCTCATGCACCAGATTGCTCAAATCGTGAACACTCCCCGGATCGAGGAGAAGCGCAATCTCTGTTTGGTTTATGTGCAGAAAGGAAAACGGGGAGAGGGTATCTATCGAACCCCCCGTCGAATTCGGGTCAGGCTCATACCGACGGGTAAGCGGAGGTTGGAGTCCCAGGATAACACTCTTTAGCGATTGCTGATTGGCCGGGCCGCAGTCGGTTGTCAGATAGCGGTCGATCGCGGAGATTCCCCGATAGCGGAGATAAGGTAGCACGACAGACTCTCCCCTGTCGAATGACCGGTATACTCCCCCGCCATTTATCAGCGTCGTCTCGGAAGATCCACTCGCAATCACAAGTGTCGGAGTGTCCCAGGTATCGAGAACCGTTACGCTGCCGTCCGATTTGTTGCCCGCCACCACCGGCTTCCAGAGCGCGACATTTATCAGGAGAACAACCAGTAACGTAACCCAGCCTACCAGCCGGCTGCGCGTGAAAATGAGGTAGATGAGTTGAATCACCAGGTAATACAGCAGTACTACCAGAAGATCGGGCGCCCCAATCTCGATTGGTGGAATCTGGAGGCTCTCGAAGTAATCGATGGAGCCGAGCACGAGATCGATCGCGGCGCCGCAAAGGTGACCCAGAAGCGAACTCAGGTAGGGAACGCCGGAGAAAGCGATCAGCACTATTCCCAGCGTAGCGACCAGTCCAACCAGTGGCACCACGACGAGGTTGGCGAGGAAACTGACGAGCGGCACAGTCTGAAAATGGAAGAGCAGGATCGGTAGCACTCCCACCTGCGCGACCAGAGTACTCCAGAAAATCAAGAGGAAGTAGCGCATAAACCGATTTGTGCCGGGTCTGGCTACCGGCAGTAACGGCTCGATCGCCGGCAGGAACAATATCAAAGAGAAGGCTGCGGCAAACGAGAGCTGGGTGCCGAGATCGAAGAGGTAGAGAGGGCGAAAGGCGAGGATGATCAGCCCGGCGAGCGAGATGGTGTTTATCCAGTTGGCGTCGCGGCGGAGCAGTTTGCCTACGAGGACGATTACCGCCATCACAGCCGCTCGCACCACGGAGGGCTGATTGAATGCGAGGAAGCTGAAGACGATCACACCGACGATCGCGAGGGCATAGATAGAGCGTCTGCGGATTCCAAGCAGCCGACCGAAGAGAAGCAGCGCCCCAACCACGTAGCCAACGTTGGCGCCGGACGCCGCCAGGACATGGAGAGTCCCGGTGTCCTTGAAGCGTCTGTAAAGATCGCTCGGGATGAAACGAACGTCGCCGAGCAGAAAGCCTTTCAGCAGCGCGGCTTGGTGGGGTCGCATATCGCGATCGAAGACGCGGCCGATGTAGTCCCGGACTGGTGAGACAATCGTGCGTATGAACGGTTCGCTCGCTCCGGAATTTACCAGCGTGATTTCGGCTGCGCTGCCGGCGAACGCGAGGGCGTGTATCTCCCTGATTTCGAGATAGCGCTGATAATCAAACGCACCGGGGTTGCGTGCGCTGTTGGGACGGTTCAGCCACGACTCGAACTCGATCCTGTCATGGTAATTGAAGCGATTGGTCGCCTCTGCAATTCTGAGTCGCAATTGCCCCGAGACAGGGATATGGCGGTCACCACGGCCGATGGAGTCGACGGCAACAGTTAGGTACGTCTTGTCCGGTCGAATATCAGGCTCTGAAGTTATCACCCCGCAGATCTCAAGTTTGTGGGAGAGATTGGTGAAGTTGGAGATATGATTGCTCGGAAAGTCTCCTGTCTGTAGTTGGGTCAGGAGGATTCCGGCAATCAGGATGGCCGGTGACAATGTCCACTGCGCCAACCGGGTGTTCCCAACTGCAAGCAGAATCAATGTTGTAGCGAGAGCCACAGCGCAGGTGCAATAGAGGATGAAGGCATGGATATCGAAGTACACACCTGTCAGTATGCCTGCGATGAAGAGCAGCAGTGCATACAATGCGGGTGTGCGCACGATGATCCTCCTTTAGCCGTTTCGGTGCGCTGTGTGTGATTTAGCTGAGTCGCTAACGACCGCGTAACCTGCGGGCAATTCCTTTGGTCAAGTTATGCCATTCCTCGATGCCGAGCAAGTGGCAAAACAGCAAATAGACGACCGCAGCTATCGTGAGCAGGAGCAACAGTTCCACCAGGTGGTGGAGAGTACCGGCGAGCAAACCGCCGATCAGGTAGGTCTTGGCACTCCAGATCGCCAGCGCCATAATCGAGGCGGCCAGGATGATCTTGATTCCGCTGATCGCAACCTGGTTGTTCTCCTCGATGGAGATCCGCTTTCGCAGCAGGTAGGTGAGCGCGGTGAGGTTGACGATCCCGGCGATCGAGGCGGCCAGTGCGAGCCCGACGAAACCATACTGGTCGCGCAACTGGAAGCAGAGAAAGATATTTACGGCCACACTGAAGATCGAGACTATCGCGGGCGTGCGTGTGTCCTTCACCGCATAAAACGCCGGCACGGTTATGCGCACCAATGTAAAGAATGGCAAGCCCACCGCATACATCATCAGCGCATTACCGGTTTGGAGCGAGTCCTCGGCGGAGAAGCGTCCATACTGGAAGATTCCGGCGCAAATCTCGGTGGGGAGCAGGAGCATCACGGCCATCGTCGGGACACTCAGGAACAGGCCCAGCCTGAGCGCGGAGGTGTGAATGCGAGAGAACTCATCGGTGTTGCCCGCCGCCGCCTCGCTGGACAAGCGCGGTAAGGCGACCGTCGCAATCGCCACTGCGAAGAGTCCCAGTGGCAGGTGGAGCAACCTGAAGGCGTAATCGAGATATGACACCGCCCCGGAATCGGCGGAGGCAAGTCGATTGATGATTGCGACATTGATCTGCGTGGCCGCCAGCCCGATTGTGGTCGGCAGTATGAGCAATAACAGCCGCAGGAGATCGGGGTTGATCAGATCGAAGGCGAGGTGGAACCGAAATCCCGATTTACGCAACGCGATATATTGTATCAGAAACTGCGCCGCTCCGCCGACCAGTACGCCGATCGCGAGACTGAGGATTGGCGGATCAACCACCGTCGAGAGTGCTACTCCGCAGATGATCATTCCGAGATTGAGGAGGGCTGGCGCCAGCGCAGGAATGAAGAACTTCCCGAGAGAATTGAGCACCCCCATCAGCATCGCCGCCAGTGAAACCATCAACAGGAACGGCATCATCACACGCGCCATCTGGATGGTATCTGCCAGTTTCCCCGGCACCTGCTCGAAGCCCTCGGCAATCACGCCGGCGATCTCCGGGGTGATCGAGATCAGGAGCAAGACCGCTGCGGAGACGATCGCGGTGAGCGCGCCGAAAACCAATCCGGCAAAGCGCATAGCTTCGTCTCTGCCGTGGATTCGCATTTTTTCGCTGAAAATCGGGATGAACCCAGCGGAGAGAGCGCCTTCGGCAAACATATCGCGCAGCAGATTCGGGATACGAAACGCCGATTTGAAAGCGTCGACCATATCCCCTGCCCCAAAAAGATAGGCCGTAACCTGTTCGCGCACAAGGCCAAGGACGCGCGAGACCAGGGTGGCGCTGGAAACCACGCCCGCGGATTTCATCAGACTGCTCTTTTGCTGCGGCGCACTTTCCAATTGACAAATCCTTTCGGAACTATATCTTGCGGGTCTTTGGAATTTGGAGGTAATGAATTTGGCTAATAACAAGTCAGCCGAAAAGAGACATCGTCAATCACAGAAGGCGCGTTCGCGTAACCGGGCAGTCAGATCTGCCATCCGCAGCCAGATCAAGCGAGTTGAGGCTGGTGGCGAGAACGCCCAGAGCGATCTTCGTGAGTTGACTTCGCTAATCGACCGCGCGGTTAAGAAAGACCTCATCCATAAGAATACCGCTGCCCGCAAGAAAAGTCGTTTGGCGAAGATGATTAATAAGAAGTCAGAAACCAACTAAAAATCTGTCTGCTGAACCGGTGCATTAGAGTGTCAGTTTGTGACTGATGCACTGGACGCAATTGCTCAACACAATTGCTCAAAGCATGCAACTAACGACGGTCAACCGACCGTCGTTTTTGTGTTAGTGGCAGGAGATAAACGGCTCATCTCAGGTGTGCGTTGTCGCCTCGTGGAGTATTGTTCGATCTTCCGCTGCTCCGCTGAGTGCCTGAAGTGTCGTAGCTCATCACGGAGTATTCCAGTTCGACCTCTCCCCCTTAAGAACATCCGACTTAAAAGACTAGAGTTGATAAACCTTCAGGCCGTTGGCGGTGAGGGCTGAGAACAGATCGCCATCACGATTCATCCGCACTTCGGGATAACGAATCGACCACTCCGTGTAGGAAAGATCATCCTCCCACAGCTTGCGGGCGAAGCCGTCGAACAGCAGCAGTTTTCCCTCTCTATGACGAACCTCCGGGCTTGCCCCGGCGTTGCTTGCTGATACCACCAGCGAATTGAGGTTGCTCCCTGCGGCCAAATGCAGCAACTGATAGGTTGTATCCTCGCTGCGGTATTCCCCTACCATCTGGCGGTCAACCAGGTCGAAGAGTTCGAGGCGGTCGGATGAGAGCATCGCCAGCCGAGTACCATCGTGAGAGAATTTCACGTCGCGCAGCTCCGCGCCCTTCACCGACAGCCCTAACGAATTGTCAGCAGAGGTTACTATTGTAAGGATCGTATCGTTGTACGCCGCCACGATTTCGCCGTTGTCGGAGAGGAAGTACCTGCGGCAGCGAACAACATCCTCCAGACGCTTGCCGCTGCTGCTGAATTTCACCAACGTTCCCCCTTCACTCAGCGCGTAGAAGTATTCCCCATTAGCGGAAAACGATGGGCTGAAGAATCCATTGACCGCGGTTGTCCCCACCAGCTTGCCGCTGGAATTGTAGAACTTCAAGCGGGTTTCACCCAGACCTTCCGCGCCAGAGATGCCGACGACGGATGGCCCTTCATCGGAGATAACGAATGCCGTGCAGTCCGGCTTGTCGATGGTGTATCGCTTCTCACCCGATCGGCTATAGATCGTGATGTCGCTGATGCTGAGCGACGACGGTGAGAAACTATTGTACCGAATCACACCGTAGTAGTTACCCCTCTCTGAAGAGATCAGCTTGCGACTGCCCTGCAGCTTGATGGTACGTGCCTTCTTGTCGGGATAGGTACGAATCTCGCAGCCACCACGCTCCATCAGGTAGAAGGCACCGTCAGGAGCCCCCCACATACGACGAAACTCCTCGAATTGCGCTTCATCGATCAACTGTGGAGAGACGACTGCGTCGCTCTGTGCCTGGAGACTGGATGCAGACACAACCAGTATCATCAACATCAACAAATCTGTGAAATAGCTTATCGAACGGTAGCTGCGCACTGTCACATTCCCACCAATGAGTGAATTCTGCCTGCCGGATCTATCGAGTAGGGCAATCTATCAGAAAACTATCTATCTGAAAGTGTTTAAGTACACGCCTGAGAGTTTCTGAGTAGATTCTCTCCCTCATCGAGGTTTTACGCCCGTTCGAGATCAAAGATCGAATGAATATCCCTTTTCAAGCGCGATCATGCCCCTGTTTTGCTTTAAGAAATCTGTATGCCTTCATCTGCGCGACGTTGCGTTCGCGACTTGCGGCGGGTGCTTTCTTCGAAGATGTCAAAGTTGAACTTGGGAGAATTCTTGTTGATCGCCAGTCCCTCCAGCCCCATCTCGGCGCGGTTCATCTTGGTCGGAACCCACTGCAATTCGAAGTTCAACTTGCGTTTGTAGTACAGAAACAGATCGCGGAATTTCTGCAACGAGTTGATCGCCGCCAACTTGTTGTTCACCTGATAGACGACGATCGGCGAGTCGGTCATCAGAGTGACTGCTTTGTTCTTGAAGTGCTCCGCATTCAACTGCAGAAAGCGGATCAGCGCGATGCCCGCCGCGTACTCGCATTCATAGCGATTGCCGATGTATTGCGCGCGGAAGAGAACGCCGTAGTCTGGTATGGCAAATGAAATCAGCCCCTGTTTAGAGACGAGCTTTTGCTCGTGGAGATTTGTCCCGTAGAAGTAGCATTTCATAGTGATTCCTCGCAGACTGATTACAGTGCAAGGAGTGTGCCATTTCAGAACGGGCGAATGAGGTCATGAGACCTCCGGGCCGGGGCCGCCTAACGTGCAAGAAAGTATGAACTTACGTTTGCTCTGCGCGTGAACAGCTCGGCTACAACCTGTCCGGCTGTCACAGGGCCCTTCCAGACAATGCAATTCTTTGCAGAGAACTGTGCTCGGAACGACACCGGTATTGCGTGTTTTGTGGACGTGAGAGATAGCCCGGGTGAAGGATTATTCCGAAAGCGACTGCTGAAGCACCTGCTCCATCTGGGGAGAAACCGTCATATACTTGCCGCTCGATTCTGCCAAGACTCGTCCCTCTGAGTCGACGGCCTTGCCGGAAGTGGTGATGATGCGACCCTTGATTTCCGTAACCTCACCACTGAATTCGATGTTCTTGCCGAGGAATACCGGTGCTTTGAAACGGATATCCATTTGCGCCGTGACGCACATGATATCCTGCGCCAGCGCTGCTTTAATCATCACTTCGTCCAGGATGGTGGCAATGATCCCACCGTGGAGAATTCCCTTGTAGCCCTCGAAGGAGGCACCCGGCTGGTAGCTGGTGTGGGCGCGTTTGCCATCGAAAGTGAATTTCAGATTCAGGCCGGTGGGGTTGTGTGGGCCACAGACGAAGCAGTTGTTGTACTTGGCGACTTCCTGTTCACTCATGCGTCAATTATGCCGCGATCCTCGACTGATGTCAAATGAAAAGGCCGTCCCGTGAACCGGAACGGCCTTGAGTGATCTGATCAGCGATCGAGAGTATTCGTTAGTTATACTCAGGAGTCATATTGTAATGGTAGACCATCTCGCCCTGCTGAGCGGTGATGCTGGCGGTGCCATCCATGAATTCGACCTCCACACTCCACTCAGCGACGCCGCCATCGGCGGTGACGGTACCGGTGATGGTCATAGAACCATCGAGCGCCCTGCAGCTGGTCCAGGAGTAATCGGTCGGATTGGAATAGACAACATCTTCAGCAACGATATCGAATTCATAAGTATCGTTCTGCGGTGACAGGCTCTCGAGATAGTGCATATCAACCATTACGTGGGCTTCACCGGAGAACATCTGGTCAGCCTGACCCCAATTGTCGAAATCCATGTTGACGTACGCTTCAACGTCGTTGTACTCGCTGCTGCTGCCGGTGTAGCTGGTGCTCTGATGGTGAATCAGTTCAAGCTTGGTAACGCGGTCCCAGCGGAACAGTTCTTTGGTCTCGGAGCCTTCCCAGTAGCGGGCTGAGTCAACGTAGGTGTTTTGATAGTTGGAAGCACTCGTACCGCCAACGATCAGCACGTGCCAGTTATCGACGTAGTTGTAAAGGAGCGAATCGTTCGGTCCCAACTCCGGACGGTCGTAGCCGACGTTTCCGTCGTTCGGGTAACGATCAGGCTTGAACGTGAAATCGAGCGAGATAGCGATCGTTGAATCGATAGCCATCGCGATTGCCGACTTCATCGCCTGAAACGCCGGAGAATCGGGATCACCCATATTATTGTTTGCATCTGTAGAACTCGACGAGCAACCTGCAAAAATCAGGGCACCCGCCATCAGGAGAACCAGTCCTGCAATGGTACTGCGGCGCAGCATAGCAAAGCTCCTTTACGAATAGTGGACTTAAGTTTTTAGTCTCTTTTCATCGACCAATACCAAGAGTATCGCCTTCTGGATATGGAGTCTGTTTTCCGCCTGATCAAACACGACAGAATTGGGTCCATCCATCACCGAATCGGTGATTTCAGCGTTCCTCTGTGCGGGGAGACAGTGCATTACGAGGCAATCGGGCTTGGCCAGCTTGACCAACTGATCATTAACTTGAAAATCAGCCAGTAGCGCTGCCTTTTCCTCCGCCAGATGCTTCTGCCCCATACTCGCCCAGACATCTGTATAGATTACATCGGCACCCTCTACCGCTTCTTTAGGGTTGTGAACGATCTCCACGCTGCCGACGCCATCCTCTTGCGCCGCTTGAAGAAGGGCTTTGTCGGGTAACGTGTCTTTGTTGGTGCCGACCACCAGATTGATCGGGAATCTGCGGGTCAGGTTGATGAATGAGTTGGTGATGTTGTTGCCATCGCCGAGGTACGCCAGGCGCAGGCCGTCGAGCGACTTGCCCTTCTCGATAATCGTAAAGGCATCACCGAGGATCTGACAGGGATGCAGCAGATCGGTGAGAGCGTTCACGACCGGGATATCTGCATGTTTGGCCAGGTCGACAACATCCTGATGCGAGAAAGTCCTGATTGTGATCGCCGCGAGATAGCGGGAAAGTACTTTGGCCGCATCGTAGATCGATTCCCTCTTACCCAGCTCGATCTCCTTATCTGTGATATAGAGAGAACTGCCGCCAAGCTGATTGATTCCAACTTCAAACGAGATGCGGGTACGGAGGGAGGCCTTGTGGAAAATACAGCCGACCGTTTGCCCTGCGAGCGGCTGCGGGGCGATTTCGCCCGTTTTCATTTCGCGACAGAGCGCAAAAACTTGTTCGATCTCCTCGGTGGAGAAGTCGGTTTCGGCAACAAAATCACGTTTCATAGGGTATTCTCCTTATGTGCGCACGATGGTGAACGCCGGGGAGATGCCGCCGCATCGTGGCAATTGAGTGGCTATTTCTAATCGCGGAGAAGGTATTCCGCACGTGGGATAAGGTCAAGGGATTTCCTTCCCGGCAGTTGGTTCAGGATAGATATTTGATGATATTGTCGAGGAGTGGAGCAGCGCGATTGCGGTGCTAGTGGAAAACTGGAGGGAGTATGCAGATAGTCTGGGGATTGATTCTGGTCTCAATAGGAGTGCTGTTCCTGGGAGACAGCCTGCATTGGTTTGACTTTGATTTCTTTGAATTCATCGGTGACGCCTGGCCGGTCGCGCTGATAATCCTCGGCGGCTACCTGATTTATGAGAAGGCGACCGGGAAAAGTGACAAGGAGGAAATCCTCTCTGATGCGCGCACCTGGACACATTTCTCCGGCAAAGAGTTCAAAAAGACCGTCGGTGATGTCCACCTGCGCCCCGAAACGGTCGATCCCGGCGGGCTGAAAGCTGAACAGGGAGTTGGCGATATTACGGTCGACCTGACCAGCACTACGCTGAATGCCGGTGAGAATGTCGTTTACTGTAGCCTCGGAGTGGGTGATCTCGACGTAGTTATCCCTTCTGGAGTACCGGTATCAGCAGTTTTGGAAATCGGCGCCGGATCGGGTCGGATTTTCGGCAAACAGACAGATGGATTCGGCAAAAAGGCACGGTATGAGGATGACAACTACCGCAGCGCCGACGTCAGGATCAAGCTTACTGCAAAGGTTGGATTGGGCGACGCTACGGTGAGCCGGGGGTAGCTGCCGCCTTCGGCAGTGAATGCAGGAGGATAGAGATTCTTGTCTGACGCGATGCCGGAGGCATCGACAGCACTCTGGTCCCCCCTACCCTGCTTGGTTGTGGCAGGTCTTGCGACGACGCTGCTGTGCAGCGTTAGCGTGTGACGTGCCACGATGCTCGGTACCGGAACTCTTGGGTTGGGGTCAAGAACCGATTTGAATACCTACCCAGCCCAAGGGCTGGGGTACCCGTGTAGCTGCCGCCTTGGGCAGTGAATGCAGGAGGTTAGAGATTCTTGTCTGACGCGATGCCGGAGGCATCGACAGCACTCTGGTCCCTCCTACCCTGCTTGGTTGTGGCAGGTCTTGCGACGACGCTGCTTTGCAGCGTTAGCGTGTAACCTGCCACGATGCTCGGTAGCGGAACTCCTGGGTTAGGGCCAAGAACCGAATTGAAGACCTACCCAGCCCAAGGGCTGGGGTACCCGTGGTCACGACTTGTCATGATCGGGAGACAGGGTGGGTCTTTCATCTTTACGCGCCACGACTCTTCATGTCAGACACGATTGTCTGACCTCCCGCCGTCAAGCCCCGGGAGAGCTTGACTTACTAAAGCCCTTCGCTCATCGCAATGATAGGCGCTACACCTTCGCTGTTACCGGCTTCAACTCCCGCAGGCGCATGGTGAAATGGCGGAGGTATTGGGACTGGTATTCGAACTCGAAACCACCCAGCTTCTCTTTGTAGCCTGCGATCTTTTCAGCGCAGAGAGCAACATGCATCAGGTGGGCGTTGGTATACACTCGGCGCGGCACTGCCAGACGAACCAACTCGTATGGGGCATACTCTTTCTCGCCGCTGTCAGGATTCTCGGTTTCGAACATGATCGACCCGATCTCGCAGGAACGAATTCCGCCTTCGCGGTATAGAGCCACCACGAGAGCCTGCCCCGGGAACTCACCGGGAGGGATGTGCGGCAGGAATTCCCCGGCATTGATAAACACCGCGTGTCCGCCGGTCGGTTCGATGATCGGCACACCACGCTTTATCAACTCCTCACCGAGGTATTTTACCTGCTTGGTGCGGAACTCGAGGTAACGCTCATCGAGCGCCTCATAGATTCCGCGCGCGATCGCTTCGAGGTCGCGACCCGCAAGACCGCCGTAGGTGCGGAACCCCTCGATCAGGATCATCAGGTTGGTGACCTTCTGCTCCAGTTCCGAATCATTCATTCCGATGAAGCCACCCATATTAACGAGGCCATCCTTCTTGGCAGACATCAGCGCGCCATCGGCGTAGGAAAACATCTCGCGCGTGATCTCCTTGATCGTCTTGTCGGCATAGCCCTTCTCACGAGTCTTGATGAAGTAAGCGTTCTCCGCAAAACGGGCACAGTCGAAATAGAGCGGGATACCGAATTTCTCCAGTACCATCCGGGTCGCTTTGATATTGGCCATCGAAACCGGCTGCCCGCCGGTGGAGTTGTTGGTAATCGTCAGGAAACAGGCGGGAATCTTGGCGGCACCCTTCTCGCGGATGAAATCCTCCAGCCGTTCGACATCCATGTTACCCTTGAACGGTTCCTGGCTGTGCGGGTCCTTGGCTTCTTTGCAGATCAGGTCGACCGGGATACCGCCCTTATGCAGTGTGTTGGCGCGGGTGGTATCGAAATGGGTGTTGTTGGGAATGTAATCACCCTTCTTGACGATCGTCGAGAAGAGCAGGTTCTCTGCCACGCGTCCCTGATGAACCGGAATGAAGTGTTCGAAACCGAAGACGTCGCGCAGCGTCTCGACAAAATTCTGGTAGTTGCGGCATTGTGCGTAAGCCTCATCACCCAGCATCATGCCGGCCCACTGGTTATCGCTCATCGCACCCGTGCCTGAATCGGTCAGCAGGTCGATGAAAACATCCTGTGACTTGAGGTTGAAGATGTTGAAGTAGGCCTCTTGAATCCTCTGCTCGCGCTCTTCGCGCGAAATCAGGTTGATCGGCTCGACGACCTTTATGCGATATGGTTCCGAAAAGTGGTCCATCAATTACTCCTCAAGAAGTTCGCGCAAGTACGCTCTATATCTTGCCCCCGAGGGCTTCAAAATTGGTGAAGTCGGCGTGATGCAACACTACCGAAGCGGGTGAACGGTAGCCTTTATCCCCTTCCCCGGCATGTGTGGCGATCAGGTGAATCACTTCCGCCGGCAGGCCATGCTTAAGGGCCAGGCCCGCGCCGCTGAAGGGATGCCGCACCAGTTTGCCGAAATCTGACTTGGAGAATTTGCCGTCCGCAAATTTGTATTCCGAAAACTTGCCGATATCGTGCAGCAAGCCGCCAATAATCATGTAGTCGACGTTTATCTTGATGCGATCCGGATAGGCCTTGTTCACGGCCTCGGTCATCTTGAGAGCGGTGTCAGTGACGGCGCGAATATGATCGATCAGACTGATCGGCGTACCGGGGATCAGGAGCGTGAACGGCACCTGCTCCAGCTCATTCTGCGCGAAGCCGCTCAACTCGATCGCTTCCAGCATCACGTTGATCGTCTTCTCTCGCAAATCGGAATCACTGATCTGACTCAGCTCGGGAAACTTCTCTTCAAGGAATTTTCTCACAGGGTTCTAACCTCTCTGACTGACCTCACTCAATTTACCTTTCCTGACTAGCCCTTCTTAAGCCGCACGACCGGCACTACTTCGCCGATATTAATGTCCCGGTTATTATATAACTGTGGACGGCTAAAGTCCAGCAGCGCTTTGCTCTGCTGTGCATCGATGACCTTGAGCTGTTGCAGAACCGAACAGATAACCGGTGTCAAGCCGCGGGGTTGACCATCCGCCATCTTGATCGCAATACCGATCTTCTGCGGGATTACGCCGATTCCCTCGACCGCTTCCCCGCCCACCTTGCAGATCACATCTCCGTTACAAACGCGGGCGATCGCCAGGTCGGGGCGACCATCGCCAGAGACCATTTCGGGATGTTGAGTCATCGCGGCGATAATGGTCTTAAACGCTTCCCTGCGCGTGGCGGAACTCGTGTTCCCGGCTACGATTGCCGCAAATCCGCGCGCCATGTTCCTCAGCGGTAAGGCGAAATTGGGGAGCGAGCAGCCGTCGGTACCCATCTGGATATTCTCTACCGGGTAGTCATACATCTCGGCAACGGTACGCTTCACCAATTGCTGGGTCTTCGACTCCGGATCGATATAGTGCAATGGATCATCCCCGATATGCACAGAGAGCGCCAACTGCCCCGAATGTTTGCCCGAACAGTTGTGCTGCAACGGGGTAAACTTCTCTCCTTCACGCGGGCCGATATTCTTGATGCGGCGTTCGATCGGAAGATGGGTGCCGCACTTGAGGTAGGATTCATCCAGCTTGATCAGATCGAGGTTTGACTTGGCCACCCTGACATGCTCGTCCGAACCGTTGTGTGAACCGAGCATGATAGCCATTTGCTTGAGGCTGTGCCCGAATTTCCGGGTTGCGCCTGACTCGTAAACAGGAAGAAACTGAAATGGCTTTGCCGACGAACGTGAGAAGGTGACCAGGTCGGGGTTGCCGGCGTACCAGAGTACGGTACCCTTCTCGTCGGTGACGACAACCGAACCGTAGTGAACTGATTCAACGGTTTTGTTGCGGTATACTTCAGTCAAGATCTCGTGCATACATTTCTCCACGCATCTGCCGGAATCGGAAAATCACCGCCGGGGCATTTCTGCGTCGTTCTGCTCCTCACAAAGACATTGTTTCGCAGCAGGCGAGGACGGCTGCCGCGCACGAAAATGTCACAATAAAATCGGCCCTACCAGAAGACAGACAGGCACGTCTGTCCTCCTGGATTCCCGCCTGCGCGGGAATGACGGTGAGGCGAAGCCTCACCTTCCTGCGTTGGCGAATGGCATTCACCCATCGCAATCGCTTGGGCGAATGCCATTCGCCCCTGCAAGCTGACAGCTTCAAGAGGGCTCAGCATGCTGAACCCCGACCTACTCTCGACGCAGCCCTACCCCTCTTGAGAGGGGTGGCATCGATTCGCTTCGGCGAATCGGAGCCGGGGTGTGTATAGATAGGTCTTCCCCACAGTCAGCAGAGGGGTACCGATTCCTATATCCCAACCCACCGCAAGCGATGCTGCGCCAGGTGAATGTCGCTACACTCCCAGTTCGCCGAGAATCCTCGGAATATCGAGGAATGTGCGTGCGCGATGCGCACCCGCTTCCTCAAGTACTTTCAGTTTCGACTCCGCCGTGCCCATATTGCCTTCGACGATGGCGCCTGCGTGTCCCATTCGCTTTCCGGGAGGAGCGAAGACACCCCCGATCATTGCAATGACAGGTGTCTTCATCTTAGCGATTACATCCCTGGCACGCTCTTCATACACGCCACCGATTTCGCCGGCCATCACCACCGCTTTGGTCTTGTCATCCTCTTCGAATTTCCAGAGAATCTCATCGAAAGTCGACCCCAGCACGGGATCGCCACCAAGTCCCACGCAGGTGGTTTCGCCATACCCGGCTGAGGTCAACGTATCCGCAATGTAATACGTCAGCGAACCGGAGCGGCTGACAGTACCGACACGACCCGGCTTGAATGCAATGTCGGGGATGATTCCCAGGTTGGCTTCACCCGGCGTAATGATCCCCGCTGTGTTACCACCCAGAACCGTTGCGCCATACTTCAGCGCTTCCTTTCGGACAACGAGCATATCATGAATCGGGATATGCTCCGGTACCACCACGATAAACTTGATCCCGGCTCGAATCGACTCAATCGCAGCGTCCTTGACAAACTGCGCCGGCAGGAAAATTACGGAAGTGTCGGCGTCCTGATGCTCCACGCACTCCATAACGGTGTCATACACCGGAATTCCTTCGACCTGCTCTCCGCCTTTACCGGGAGAGGTTCCCGCCACGATATTGGTGCCGTAGTTCTTCATACGTTTGGCGTGGAATGATCCAGCACCACCGGTGATGCCCTGCACTATCACGCGCGACTGCTTATCTACGAGAATAGCCATTACTTCACCTCCTTCGCCAGTTCGACTGCGCGCTTGGAGATTTCTTCGATCGGCGTCTCAATGCCGTGGTATTCGATTCGCTTGAACAATTCGGGGTTGGCAGCTTTCTCCTCTTCGAAGATTCGCATTCCCTCCTGCCACATGTTGCCGGTGAAGCGCATCACCATCGGCTTGGAGAGGCCATGATCCTTGAGGAACATCACGACGCCCCTGGCAAAGTCGTCGCAACGGCTGATCCCGCCGAAACGCGCGCCGAAAATCGCTTTGACATTGGGGTTTTCATCGAGCAGGATAAGCATCTTGGCGATTCGTTCCGGTGACGGGCCTCCGCCGGAGTCCATGAAATTGGCGGGTTTGCCCCCATAGTAGTGAATGAAGTCATTGCCCATGATCCCGAATCCCGCCCCTCCGGGGAACATTCCGATATCGCCATCCAGGTCGAGGTATGGAATGCCCCACTCGCGCGCCTGTTGTTCGCGGGGTGTCATCTCACCCTCCTCATGACGCTTCTCGATCCCCATCTCCTGAAGATCCCTGTGACGGAACAGAGCGTCATCGTCAATAGACATGCGGGCGTCCGCGGCGAGGAGTTTGCCAGCCTTCGTCAACACCAGCGGATTGATCTCCACCAGCTTGGCATCATAAACCTTAAAGAGTCGGTAGAGATTAACCGCGATCGGGATAAATGCCTTGAGCTGGTCTCCCGCCAATCCCAGAAACTTGCCGATCCTGATGGCATCGAATGACATCAGATACTCGTCGACGTCGAGCGGTACCTTCATGATCTTTTCCGGGTTAAGACGCGCGGTCTCTTCGATCTCAACACCACCCTCGGCGCAGGCGATCACGACCAGCTTGTAGTTGGCGCGATCGATGGTCACACCGAGATAGAACTCCCTCTCGATTTCGACAAAAGGATCAAGTAACACCTTCTCGACCGGGTAGCCTTTAATCTTCAATTCAAAGAGTGCTTTCGCGGCCTTCTCGAGCTGGTCCTGGTTTCGGACGATCATGATGCCGCCCGCCTTGCCGCGACCGCCGGTGAGGACCTGCGATTTCAGCACACGCGGCAGGCCAAGCTCAACGGTCCGGGCAATGGCATCAGCAGCCGAAGTCACCACGGTGCCCTCGGTTGTAGGTATTCTCATTTTTCTGAATAGTTCTTTGGCTTCGAATTCGTAGAGTCGCATGACCACTCCTCGGACAAGCAATTATCTCCCCAAACAGCAAGACGCGGAGCCTGCGCCCGCGCCACGAGCCGCAGTATATCTAGTCGAGATTGGCAAGTCAAACGCAAAAGGGATGACCCGCGGCAAAAAGTGACGTTTTAGTAGACTATTATGGGAATGCCCGATTTTATTGGCCGAAACGGAGACTGCCGCTACAATTTCACGATTTTGTAGGTCTCGGAGATGCCCGACCCGGAGATGAAAGCGATATAGACGCCCGAGGCCACTTCTTCGCCATCCTGATTAGTGCCATCCCACGACAGCGGCAGCGGATCCTCGGCGCCACGGGTATACTCGAAGATTTTCTCACCGGCGACGGTGTAAATCCGCAGCTCGATCGGCCCGCTCGGTTCAATCTCGAACGCGAATTCGATGCTTTCCTGTGGGGGATTGAACGGGTTGGGAAACCCTACCATGCCCTTAATCGTGACCTCATCACCCGGGGTATAGTTAGCGGCACGCTCGGCCCTGATAATGCCATATCCGGAGACGTTGTCAGGATCGAGTGCACGGGTTGCGGACCCGGTAAGGGCGCCGTAGAGCTGGCCATAAGTCCAATCGGGATGTGCCTCCAGCAACAAGGCACAGACGCCGGCGGCAAGCGGGCAGGAAAATGAGGTACCGCTGGAGGTCCCATAGCCACCTGAACTCGTGGCAACCAGCACGGAAACCCCCGGAGCAAGCACATCAGGCTTGATGCGACCATCGGCGGTGGGGCCGTTCGAGGAGAAGGCGGCGATCCGCCCGGTGAGGTCGATTGCGCCGACGGCAATCACACTGTCACCATCTGCCGGAGCATTGAGGCTGGGAGGACCATCATGCCCGTCGTTGCCGATCGAGTTCACTACAATCACGCCGAGTGAGGCGGCGATATCCGCAGCCTTAGTCGTCACTGCCCGATTGCCGTCAAAGTCAGAATAGTTGTACCAATCATCGTATCCGAGCGAACTGGTTGCGATGTCGGCGCCATTCTCCTCTCCCCACTCGATAGCGGCAACCCAGTTATCTTCTTCCTGCTGAATCTCCGCGGCAACGTCCTCGGTTTTTGCCACCAGAAATGATGCGTTGTAGGCGGCGCCGATCATCGTGCCATCCAGGAATGCGGCGATTGTCGATAGGGTCGAAGTCCCATGCGATTGTTGGCCCGTCACTTCGCCATCGTCCTGAACATCTGTATCGTCATTGATGAAATCGTAGGTACCAAGCAGATCGATTCCCCTGAATACCTCATGATCGAGTTTGAATCCGGTGTCGAGAATCAGGATCGTAACCCCTTCACCTGACAACCCCTGGTTGTGAAGATCGATGACCTGGATGATATCGAGTTGGCCGAAGGAATTGCCGTAGTTGAGCACTCCGGGACTAGTCGGTTTGTGGAGGGGAGGCGTTTCAACCACTTCGGGCAGTTCCCGGCGGTAAACTGCAACTTCCCGCAACTCGGTAACGAATGGCAGCTCGGCAATCTCCGCGACCTGGGCGGGGGTAGCGCTGATGCTGATACCGTTTAGCCAGCGAGATTGCTGTCGCAGTTCGGCGCCGGTGGAAAGTACCGCCTCACGATAGGCGCTGCTCACCTCGCGATCGAACCAGTCGGCATCCACCGAACTCCCGCGCACTGCGCGCCTGGCGAGAGCTTTCTCCGATACCGCAACAGGCTTGGAGAGCCTGCCGCCAGTGTCCTGTTTGTCGCTGAAGAAGACCCAGACATCGAGTGACTCACTGTTCCAGTCAGATTTGAGCAAAGTCAGCTTGGCTGGAGGGAATGTCGCAGCGTCGGCAGGTTCGAAGCTGGCGAAAACCGCTGCAACACACAGCAGCAGCGCCAGCGGAATGGAGATGGCTGGAGAAAATCTGGCGGATTGTGATGGTAACATGAATACACCTCTGCCGGTGGTTGACACACTTCAACGAGCAGCCCCTGTTAGATACCCTACCGCGCAGCTAACGTTTAACGGATCGGCATCCGTTCTACAACTCTAATCTTAAGGTGATATGCAGAAATCGAGTTCGAGCACCAGAAATTGTGCAGTTCCGCCAGAGGTCTACGGGAAGATGCCCAATTCCATGTACGCCGTAGCTACCTTATTGATCGCATTGATAAAGGAAGCCGTGCGCAAATCGATCTTGCCGGAGTGCTCGGTGTAGATTTCCCTGATTTCCTGGTAGGCGTTGATCATCGTCTCTTCGAGACCCGAATTGACGAGGTCAACTTCATCAGCACCACGCGCGATTTTCGCCATCTCGGCATCGGTGAGTGTGCGACCGGTCAATTTCTCGACCGTGCGAATCATCTCGACGTGAGAGGCCTCCTCGTAGCGCTTGGCCATACGCCCGAAGCGAATATGGGAGAGATTTTTGAGCCACTCGAAATAAGAGACAGTAACACCGCCGGCGTTGAGGAAGGTGTCGGGGATGATCACGACTCCACGCTCATGCAACTGCTCGGAAGCGGTGGCGGTGACAGGTCCGTTGGCAGCCTCGGCAATGATTTTTGCTTTCACTCTGTCCACATTGTCTTTGTGAATCTGGTTCTCGAGCGCTGCCGGTACCAGGATGTCGCACTCGAGGAAGAGGGCATCCATGTTGCTCTCAAGGTTTTCGGCGCCGGGGAAATTGAGCAGCGATCCGGTCTCCTTCCGGTGGGCAAAGACGGCGTCGACATCCAGACCCTTGTCAGATTTGATCGCACCCTCGAATTCCGCTATCCCGATCACGCGTGCTCCACCTTCCTGCAGGAACTTTGCGGCATGGTAACCGACATTTCCGAGACCTTGAACGACGACTGTCTTGCCATCGATTCCGGTGGGCAGGTTGAGCTTCTTCATATCCTCGGCGATCGAACAGAACTCACGAATACCGTAGAAGACGCCCTGGCCGGTAGCTTCTGTGCGCCCTGCGACACCACCCTGCGAGACAGGTTTGCCGGTAACTGCGCCAGCAGCCTCGATCTCTCCGCCGGCCATCGCGGTGTAAGTGTCGACAATCCAGGCCATCTCACGAGGTCCGGTGCCATAATCGGGGGCCGGAACATCGGTTCCGGGACCGATGAAGTTCTTCCTGATCAGTTCATAGGTGTACCTGCGCGTGATGCGCTGCAATTCGGCATCCGAGAAATTGCGGACATTGATCTGCACCGCACCCTTGGCACCGCCAAACGGCACATCAACAAGCGCGCACTTGTAAGTCATCAGAGATGCGAGGGCAACTACTTCATCTTCCGAAGCGTGACGGGAGTACCTGATACCGCCCTTCACCGGCAGTTTGTGGTGACTGTGTTCGGCGCGCCACGCCTTCACGACTACCACGGAGCCGTCATCCCTTCGGATCGGGAAATTCATATGGTAAACGCTGTTACAGCACTTGATCTGTTCAAGCAGGCCGGGATCGTAATCGAGATACTGTGCCGCCTTGTCGAAATTGCGATTCACTTGCTCCGTGAAACTAAGCATCGCGCTCTGGTCCTTTCCACTCTGCTGATTGGTTGAAGTAGCGATTTTGCCTCCGTAAAATGCTTCCGCCATTATAATAAAACGGAGACAATACGCACCCAAAAAGACTACCGGCGGGTGACAAAAGTGGGTCAAAGCGGAGTTGTGCGATCCAACTAACTGAGCCAGAGATTGCGATCGAGGCTGCGGTACTGAATCGCCTCTGAGATGTGTTCCGGTTCGATTCGTTCCGCATCGCCAAGATCGGCTATCGTGCGTGCAACTTTGATGATACGATCATAGGCGCGGGCGGAGAGCCCCAGTTTGTTGATCGCCAGGCGCAGCAGGTCCTGGCTCTTCTCATCGAGCGGACAGAATTTGCGGATGTTCCGCGACTCCATATGGGCATTGCAGTAAATCGAAGCGTGTTCCGAGAAACGCTCCCGCTGAATCAACCTCGCCGCGTTCGCCCGAGATCTGATTAACTCCGACTTCTCAGCCGGTTCCGAGTCGGCAAGCTCTTTGAACTTGACCGCCGGGACCTCGATATGGATGTCGATCCGGTCGAGCAGCGGTCCTGAGATCTTGCTGCGATAGCGCTGAATCTGGACACCGGTGCAGGCGCATTCGTGGCTCAAATCGCCATGATAGCCGCAGGGACATGGATTCATCGCCGCCGCCAGCATCAGCTTCGATGGATACGTCAGCGATGTCATCGCCCTCGAAATCGTGACAGAGCCATCCTCGAGCGGTTGCCGCAGCATCTCCAGCACATCCTTACGGAACTCCGGCAGTTCGTCCAGAAACAGTACGCCGTTGTGGGAGAGTGAAACCTCGCCGGGTCGCGGGATCCGACCACCGCCGATCAAACCGGCATCACTGATCGTATGGTGTGGCGACCGAAAGGGACGCGTCGCGATCAAGGCCGTATCATCTGGGAGCAAACCTGCGACAGAGTGAATCTTGGTGGTCTCAAGCGCTTCTTCCAGAGTCATGTCTGGAAGAATCGTTGGGATTCGTCGTGCCAGCATGGTCTTGCCGGAACCGGGCGGACCGACAAGAATGATGTTATGTCCCCCGGCGGCAGCTATCTCCAGCGCCCGCTTGGCGGACTCCTGCCCCTTTACCTCGGCGAAATCGATATTGTAGTGCCGCGCCGTGTCGAAGAGCGCCTTCATGTCGATCTCGAACGGCTTGACCAGACGCTCATCCTCGAGAAACGCAATCGCTTCACGGAGCGATCCCACCGGGTAGACCTCCAGCCCCTCCGCCATGGCAGCCTCAGAGGCGTTCTCGCGTGGAACGATGAAACCTCGAATCGATTCCTTGCGAACATTGATTGCCATCGGCAGGACACCATCGACCGACTTGAGCGTCCCATCGAGGGATAGCTCTCCGGCCATCACAAACTCGTGGAAATCCTCTCGCAGAATCTGTCCGGTCGCAGCCAGGATACCTACCGCCATCGGCAGATCAAAGGCCGAGCCCTCTTTGCGAATATCAGCAGGGGCCAGGTTTATCGTTACTTTCTTGTTCGGGAAGACAAAGTCTGAGTTCTTGATAGCGGACATTACCCGCTCCTTTGCCTCCTTGACCGCGCCATCAGGCAGGCCTACGGTCGCGAATGCAGGTAGCTGCGGCGTGATGTCCGCTTCGACTTCAACGGTGTAGGCATCAATGCCCAGAACTGCGCTCGAGAGGATTTTTGCCAGCATCCCAACTGTCCTTTCCTTTTGTTCAGACAGGAGTATAGGGAACATGGCTGACAATTCTTGTCAGTTGAAGCGGGATAAAGTGGTGACCAACTCGCGGTTTTTCACCGGGTGGTAGAGCTGCGGCTCGGGTGGCGCCCCGCAGTTTAGGTGAATCAGATCAGACGAGCTTTGATCGAATCTGCCAGTTCTCGGTACTCGCGATCGAGCAACGTGTAGTAGTTAAGATCAAGATAGCCCCGCAAAACTTGCAGTTCGTGGCGCTGAACGCCACCGAGTTTCATGCCAAGCTTCTCCGCAACCCGATTCGAAGCAACATTATCGGTGGCTGCCCGCAACACCAGACGATGATAGCGAAACTCCTCGAACGCCGCCACCGTCACCAGTGCGGCCGCTGCGGTGGCCACTCCCCTGCCGACTGCGGAGGTTCGTACCCAGTACCCTACCTCAGCAGAGTGCGGGGAGGCCGGAACCGGATGCAGCCCGACGTTACCGAGGTAGCGCTCGGAATCTGACGTAAAGATTCCCAGCAGCAGTTCGCGTCCCTTAACCGTGATCTTCCGCCTGCTCTTGATAAACTCTTCGCTATCTTTGACGGCGCGCACGAGTGGGGACCAGACGAAGAATTCATTGAGTTCGTTGCGGCTCTCCTCGATGGCCGCAAACATTTCGGCTGCGTCATTCATTTGAAGTTTCCGCAGATAGATCGTCTTACCTTTGAGCTTGAGCATATCGCCGCGCCGGTTAACCTGTTCCTGAAACTGCTGAAAGATCTCCGAGTCGTCGTCCATGGTCGAATCCTTCGCGTGCCGTTTTGTCTGCACTCTTGAGCTATCAGCACAAATTGAAGACAATTGAAAACAGCCGCCATCAAAGTGACGGCGGCTGCTGGATTTCTCAAATTTGATTTGTCAAATCTGCGAATCAGGTCCCTGGGAGTGACTCCTAGAACTGAACGTCGTCGCCGTTGCCGGTGCGGCGTGCACGGCGCATCTCAACGGTCCAGGTACCGGAATCGGCATCAAACGTGCCCTGAGCTTCGACATCGCCGGCGCTGTTGCTCGGATTCGGATTCGAGATAAAGGCCGGGACCTGAGATCCCGCAACCCATCCGCTGGTGCTGACTCTGACAATCTGCCACGGCCAGAGCGGATAGCTGGAGTTCAGGTTGGGATCGCCGAGGGCCTGATAGGTCGGCTGCCTCCGTGTGATCACGCCCAGATTATCGCGCTCGAGCGTCATATTGCTGAGCAGGAGCGGCAGTCCGTTATCATCGAGTACGTTCAGGCTGGGCGAGCTGGTCATGTATTGATCGCGCAGATAACCGGTCGGGTTCGTCAGCGCCGCACCCCACATCCAGACATCCATCCATTCGCCGCCGGCGCGAGTTGCATGATAGTTACGCTCGATTGCTTCATCGTCGGTGTGGCAGGTCACAAAGCAGCCATCTGAGGCATAGCGTGTGACCGGTGTGATCTCAAAGAGCAGGAGCACGCGGTCTTCATTGCCCTCTTCATAGTCCCAGACGGCGGCGTTGCCGGTGCCACCCTGGGGATAGATCAAGTAAGCCGGGCGATCGGAAAGACCCACTTCGAGCCCATACTGCTCATTAGCGACCTCGGTCCATTTCACCTGGAAGTAAACATACTCCTCATCAAAAGCTGAACGTACGGTAGCAGCCTCGATGAAGTTGAATGTGCCGGCAGCCTTGTAGAGCTTTACCGTAGTGGCCGGGCCCGCCCACTCCTGGCTGCCACCATCGACACCATCGACGGCCGGAACCGGGTCGGTATCTTCCAGTCTGACCGAAACCACTGTATCTCCGGCAGCCGTGTGCTCACCATCGAAAGAGAGGTAGAGTTTCGGGGCACCATTATGCTCGGCCATCGACTTGTTTGTAACGGCGAGCGAGAAGAAACGATTCTCCGGTGTCGGATCCTGGTAGTCGGGGCCATTTTCACCGGGGGGACCGTTGTCACCTCGAGGTCCGCTGACACCCTCGCAGCCGGCGAGAATCAAGAGCCCGAACAAGCCGAGAGCAGCGAGGAAAATTATCGAGTATTTAAACGTTTTGCGAGTCACTACTGGATCCTCCTAGAAAACAACGTCATCACCGTTATTGGTCCTGCGGGCACGTTTCAATTCCAGCACCCAACCGGTGGCGGATTCGAAGGTGGAAGCTGCATAGACATCTGCCCGGCTACCGGATGGGATCGTGGTAACATATCCCGCGACAAAGCAGCCGCGGTTCTTCTGCCATCCACTGAATGAATAACCAACGGCGTCATAGTACCAGAACGGGAAAAGATCCGTATCAAGATTCAATTCTGTTTTATAGTTCGGGTCGCGAAAATGCATAAATCGCGGCGTCGAATCTGGGAGCACATAGTTGTCAAGGTATGGCGGGGCACCTAGGTCGGGTCGCTTGCCGCTTGAAGTGATATGCCAATCATCGGCGATATACACCGGGTCGGAGGTGCCAGACCCCCACGCCCAGACATCGACATCATACCCAGCCGGCAGATTAGCACCGCCCGGGAAATCGAAGAACTCGGCGAAAGCGAGATCGAGCCAATTGGCGACCGGGTCCTCAGCGCCATTGAAGAACACGACGAGTCGATCCTCTCCCTCACGCCAGGAACGCCAGAGCAAAGACGAATCGGCGACAACGTTTGCGAGCACGCAGAGGGAATCAAACTCCGGCGTGGAAGGAATACTGTCAATGCAGATCAATGTATCTGCGCTAACGGTATCGATTCTCACCCACTTGAAGAAGGTTGTATCGGTGATCAGATCCTGACCGCCGCCGCCTTCCTGCAACGTATCGATATCATCTATAATCTGCGCCGTGTTGTCGAAGAAAAGTTCTCTGACGGCGCGGGAGGGAATCGCGTCCACGAGTGTGGTGTCGCGGCCATCCTCGGTTCTGACAGTGATATTGATTTCTTTCCATGAGAAGAAGAAGTAGACGTTCTCATCATCGTATCCGGCCCGTGCCACCAGATCATAGATGGTAGGATCGAGCACGTTCGGATCGGGATTCAAAAACGCCAGACGGACGCGCGACTGCTTCTCGCCCCATTCGGCTTCGGTTCCGTCGATACCATCGATAAGCGGCGGGTTTTCCAAGCGGGAAGCTGCCAGTGTGTCGGGACGACCACGTGCCGCTTCATTAAACGTGAGCCACAGCGACTTGACGCCCTCGACTCCGTTGAACGAACTATTCGTAAGCCCCACTCCGATCGGTCTATCAGCGGGCTGCAGTTTTGTCAGGTCAATACCGGAATCACCGGGAGGACCAACCAGGCCTTGATTTCCGGGCTGTCCGGCATCACCCTCACAACCCAACATTGCCAGGATGCCAAAAGCAGTGATCAGACAAAAGGCAACCATATACCACTTACGCATCTATTTCCTCCCTGATACCTCTACCGGCACACTGATTGGGAAAACCAAAATCGCAATAACCAGGTGTATCAAAATCATCCAAACTATGAAGTGTATCAGCCAGATATTTCAATTCGACTATCGATTCACTTAGCGAGTTTCGGGCGCCAGCAATCGTGCTGTGACCGTAACCAGATCCCAGCCGCGATCGCGACAACCTACAGGATTGCGTCGTCAGCCTGTCCGGTTCTGCGCTTGCGCTGAAGTTCCACCGTCCAGGTACCATTCGAGAATTTTCCGACGGCAAGAACATTGGCCGCAGAACGTGACGGCTCCAGGTAAACATAACCCGGTATCGTTGCGCCGGCTCGCCAGGCGAGCGTGCGCACGAAACTTGTATACTCAAAATCATAGAGCGGGTAATCTGAACCCGTAATCGGTGAGTTCGCACGCATGTAACGCGGTCTGCTGTTGAAGCGATCATTGAGCCAGACGTACGGCCCGCCGACGTCATCAGCAAGTCCACCGTTGCCGGCATCCCGCACAACGCGATCCTGCGCCAGCTCAAAGTAGTAATTCACCGTGGAGCCCCACTCCCAGAGGTCCGCGATCTCACCCTCAGCCGGGGTGGCGAAGGTAGCGCCATCAAAGATTGCACCAAGTCCTTCACTGTTCCAGCCGGTGATATCATTGATCTCGAACGCGAGAATCACTCGATCCTCTCCGCCCGACTGCGACCAGCTAGTCGCACTGGAGGCGCGCCACTGGTTCTTGGTTGTATCAGCTTTTATGACAAAGGGTGCGGTTGCGGTTTCAGTCCACTTCAACTGCACGTAAACATTCTCGAAGTTGTAGCCAACGCGCATCGAAACGGACGATACTCCGTTGTCTGCCCCTGCGATCGTTGACAGGGTGATATTCGATGCGACAGCATCACCCCACTCTGCAGTTCCTCCATCGATGCCATCGATGACCGGCGCCTTCTCGAGGTCGCGAGCGACAACGCGTGAAGCGGACGGAGTCGCGCTTGCATCAGACGTAAGCTGGACCATCATCGCCCCGTTGAAGTCTACCGCTGTGGAGTTGTTAATCAGAATACCAAAAACTTGATCTGCAATTGGGTCGGCCGTGCGATTCTGTCCCGGATCGCCCTGAGTTCCGTCAAATCCCCGTGGACCCATCGGGCCTTCATCACCTTCACAGCCTAGTACGAGCGCGGTCACCAGCAAGGTCAACCCAAGCCAGCGAGATACTGACTTCCCGACCGTCATCGTCTCCTCCATAAATCCTATAAACCCCATGTGCCCTGAAAAATAACAGACGCCACCATATAAAAGACCCCAGGGAAAAGCAAGGGATTTTTTGGCTTGCGGAATTTCGTCCAATCTGCTGCCTGACTTTGACTAACGGACTTCACCATTCTCAGTCAACGACGCTGTCAAGCAGGCACAAATAGTGGTGCTGAGTCGCTTCCGCCAAAACAAAATGCTGCCCTGCCCGCAACAGCGAATGTGCTGCGGTCGGAAACCCGGGGCGTTAACTATAATCCGATGAGTGAGACGTCGACAAAGGGATCAGTGTTTAATCACCTGATAGCCTGATTGTTGCCAGGCGGTGGTCCCACCCAAAACATTGATGGGATTGCGGTATCCGGCTTTGGAGAGCGCGGTGGCTGCGATGGCGCTACGCCGTCCGGTGCGACAGATGAGGTAGATGGGTTCGTTCTTCGGGAACTTGAGCGTATCAATGCTGGAGACGATGTCTTCGTAGTCGAGTCTTTCCTTTACATACGGAACATGCGCGGCGCGATACTCTTTCAAGGTCCGCACGTCGATAAGGTTGACGGTTGTGTCGCGTGCAAGAATGTTGTGCAATTCTCCAACTGAAACCTCCTCGATTGTAGCGGAGCCACCACCGCTGCAAGAGAGGTTGAGAGCCAGCAGAATCTGGATGGCAATGACTATCGCTATGAATCTCAGAGAGATACGGGGATTCATAGCTTGATTCTCAAACGCGGCAGATCTGGTGGGAGTTTGCATCTTCCTGATTTCTCTGCGGTAAAGCCTTTAGTGAGGCTGGTTTGCTCGGAAGTCGGTGATCAACCACCAGTTGTTGCGCTTCTTGAGGCGCATCTGGCTGACATACTGAACACGCGTATTGCGGTCGATGAAGGATACCTGCACCAATGCGGTGGTGTCGTTTTCCAGCATCTCGTTGCTAACGACAATCTGTGAGTTGCGCCAACTGGTCATGTACGCCCCGCGACCCGTAAACTCGCGTACCAGCAACTCTTTCTTCTGGAGCGGGCTCAGGGTGTCGTAACGCGATTCGCTGTATTCGTAGGTGGCTACCGAATCGAAGTCGAGGTATTTACTGATGTCTGGAAGGGTGTCGGCCTGGACCTCTTTGACAAACTCCAGGACGCGCTCACGCGGCGAGGAGGTCATGGTCTCGCTCCCGCCACATGCGACCAGTGTTATCGCTACCAGGGGAACTATGATAGTAAAGAGTATGAGAATTTGAACCGGGTGGTCAGATGGTGAGGTTCGCATTGATGAACCAGGCGATCTGCGTTGACCAATCATCATGATCAGAACCAGTTCCGCTTGCCTGAGGGCATACGCTTACTGCCACCGATACGCGAAGTTGATCCGATGGAGAGAGCCGAGATCGGCATACGGCACAAAGGCGTAGTCTACCGCCACTTGCGGCAAGGTAAACCCTGCGCCAAAAGCGAAGCCCGCTGTGCCGTCCGAGCCGCCGTCTGTCTTGTAGTTAGAGCCGAAGGAGGTATATCCCGCTCGCAGCGCGATCGGCATATCAGGATTGAATTCTACACCGATTGAACCGTAAAGGTCGTTGTCAGTCGGAAATACACCCTCACCTGCGACCGTCAACGGCGTACCCCGCAGGGTGTGTGAGAGTCCGGCGCGCAGCAGAATCGGGAGCGGGTCTTTGTGGTCATCATTCAACCCCGAAAGCTGGGCGCCGAGGTTGGTAGCGGAGATACCGGCACGGGTGCGACCATCCTTGAAGCGATAAAGCAGACCAAGGTCGGCTGCCACACCGGTAGAGGAATACTCATCGATCTTCTCGTAGATCAGCTTGCCGGAGGCTCCGATCGAAAGCTGGGGACTCACCTGGCGTGCGTAAGTTGCTGAGAAAGCCATGTCTGAACCACCGAAATCGCCAACGACGTCGCCATTGCCGTTAGTCTCATCGATGGTGCCATAGTTCAGGTAGACCAGTGAAAAGGCGATCGCGGATTCCGAAGTTGGTGGCAGCGGTTCTTCATCGTAGTAGAGGTCGCTGGTCTGATCGATCTCGACCGTACCGCGCGGCATGACAAACATCAAATTCCCAGATTGGATATCGGCGATGTAGTTCATGTAGGAGGCCGAGAAGGCGCGATTCATCATTCCGGTCAAACCGGCGGGGTTGTAGTAGATGGCTGACTCATCATCGGCTAGTCCCGCGAAAGCTCCTCCCATCGAGAGGGCGCGGGCACCGGTGCCAAGCTTCAAAAAGGAGTAGGCCGTCGTACCGGTGTTGGAGTTGCCGGCAAATGCTGTTGCGGCCAACAATGCCACCGCAACCATAACAAGAAAGACTGTTTTCGATTTCATCAATCTTCTCCGCTTGAGTTGTCCCGCAAGTCTGTTTCGTGGCTCGATGACGAGTCGACTATATCGTTCCCACAGAGTTTCGGACCAGCTTTTCATAATTCAAGGCATCTGTAAATTAAATGCCGATCGTCTCGATAAGTTCCTGGCATCTACGGACAATTCATCCGAATCTCCGCCGGGATGCAAACCACTCCATCTGCAGACCTAGTCTGGTGATCTTTGTCCCGCCAATCAGTGACGGTACTATAATTCAGTTCAATACATTGATCAATTCGTATCCGCAACCTCGCCTGTCTCCTGCGGATCGCGGCTTACCAACTCCTGGTTGTTTCATCGACGATGTCGCGTGCCAGCTTGGTGATAGCCTCGAGCTGCGCCTCCTCCTCGGACCCGGTGCTGACATTGTAAATCCCCCAGCCGAGCACACCAGATTTGTCGACCAGAATCTTCCCATCCTTGCGTTCAATCACATAGGCTATGACAATATTCACCTTGTATTCGTTAACCACATCGCCGAGCTCATAAGTGTAGGCGTTTCGTTCATAGCTGACAATCCGCCCGCGCAGGACGGCATCGGCATCACCCGCAGCGGCAACTTTCAGCGTATTGTCCTCGATGAAGCGATTGATCAGTTCGGTGGTGAGGTCCTCATTGATGCCATACTCGGTCGATTCGTTCTCGAATTGTGGAACGGAAATCGATTTCACTCCGCCGAGTGCGGTGGTCGAGAACGAATAGACGCCACACCCGGTCGCGGCTGCGGCAATCAGCATGCCGCCCAGGGAGAGAATGAGCCACTTGATCGCCGGCGAGTTCAACCTCATACGACTTGTCGTCCCCGTTTATAAACGGCCTTAACAGGATTCTGTGCAAAAAGATATGGTATCTGCGAGTAGTCGGTTACGTCCCAGAGAACCAGGTCCGCCTGCATTCCCGGTTCCAGAACTCCGATCTTCTCTCCCAGGCCGACGGCACAGGCGGCATTGTAAGTGACGGCTGTCATGATCTCTGCAGGTGTCATCTTGAGGTAGATCGCCGCAATCGTCATCGTGGCAGGGAGAGAGGTCGTGCAGGATGATCCCGGATTGAAGTCGGTCGCTATCGAGACCGGCACTCCCCGTTCGATCATCTTGCGCGCTGGAGCGTATTCCTTGTGTCCCAGGAAAAATGTCGTGGCAGGCAGGAAGACGGCGATCGTCTGCGCCGCAGCCATTCGCTCGATCCCCTGATCCGAAATATATACGAGGTGGTCGGCGCTGACGGCATTCAACTCAGCCGCCAACTCAGCACCGCCGATCGATTTCAGTTCATCGGCGTGGAACTTCAATTCGAAACCATGGTCCAGCGCTGCCTGCATGATTCGTCTCGACTGATCGATATCAAAAACACCCGCCTCGGTAAAGATATCG